>JAUVJM010000001.1 GCA_030596585.1 bacterium | reverse complement strand
GAGAAACGGAAAATTCATCCAGAGCCCGCCCGATCTCTTCTCCGGAAGCCACTACAACCTTGGCGGGAGCACCTAAAACAACCGCCATCTCGTTCAGAACCTCGGTATTCAGGGGGTCTGACGTGGCGACTGTTACAACACCGTTCTCGAGACTTACGGGAACACAGTTGTTTTCTCTTAGAAAAGATTCAGGAATTGCCGGGGATAGACTATCTGATTTCACTTTTATAGTATCCCGGTACGGAAGGCACAGAAGAGATGCAATGGCTTTGAGTATGTCCTTCTCGGAAACATACCCCAGCTCAACGAGTATCCGGTCAACTCTCCCGCCGGATTCCCTTTGCAGAGACAAACTTTCCTCCCACTGTGCTTCCGAGAGAAATCCACCATCAATCAGATTTTTCTTGAGAGTTTCCGTTACCATAACTCGTCGATATCCAGTAGATGTTGTCTAAACAGGGCAAAACGTCATTGCGAGGAGCAAAGTGACGAAGCAATCTCACATGGGATTGCCGCGCCCCGAAAGCTTTCGGGGCTCGCAATGACAGCAAAGCTGTCATTTGCTGCCCGGCAGGATTGCTTCCCCTTCTCTTCTCTTCTGCAGTGTTTTCTCTTCAATCTGCTCAGGCGAGGTTATGATGTGCGGCGTTATAAAAATCATGAGACTTGTCTTCTCAATAACGGTGCTGGTTTTCCTGAAGAGCAAACCCAGTATCGGTATATCCCCGAGCAGAGGAATTTTCCTCACTACTTTCCGTTCGTCATCCCTTATCAAACCGCCGATGACAACCGTACTGCCGCCCTTGACCTCCACAGTGTTTGAGATTTCTCTCTTGATTGTAGCCGGAGTATCGGGACTTGGTCCCTCCGTCAGCTTTTCAATCAACTCATAAATCTCCAGCCGCACGAAACCCCTCGGATTGATATGGGGAGTTATTCTGAGTTTGATACCCACGTCTTTGTACTCATAAGTCTTGATGACAGTAGGAGTCGAAATATCAGTCTCTGTTATTCTGGACTTGGTTACGTACGGAATATTTTTCCCGATGAGAATCTCAGCCTGCTCATTATCACGCGTAAACAGATAGGGAGCCGACAGGATGTTGAAATCGGAATCTTTCTTGTAGTAGTTGATAATGGCACCGATCTGCGAGCCCTTCATCACTCCGAGAACCGCTCCCGAAAGTTCCCCCAGCACCGCCGCATCCCGCATGCCGTAATTAGAGCCCCCGAAAACTTTCTCAGTTCCCTCGACCGCCTCATCCCACGTGGCAAGCTCCGCTCCCAGATCGGAGAGTTTATCAAGACTCACCTCGGCAATGAGAGCCTCTATCAGAACCTGGTCCCTCCTTATGTCCAGTTTTCTGATAACTTCCTCAAGGATCTCGTAATCACGGGGAAGTGCAGTTATCACAAGGGAATTCGTGAGCCTGTCAGCCACTATTGTTGGCTTAGCCTCCACGGATATTTGTCTGAGTCTCGGAACTCTGGATGGAGTCTTCCCTTTTTGAGACGCTTCGTCTACCCTAATTCCACTCAGTACTCTCGCAAGTTCTTCAGGGTCGGCATTCTCCAGATAGTACACGTATATTCTCTTTTTTCCCGCGGGAGTTTCCCTATCCACTTCCTGTATTATCTTCAGCAAACGATATATGTTAGAAGAAGTGTCGGTAATGACAATTGTATTCGTCTTCGACGAAACAACGACACTTCCGTCCTTCGGCACGAGAGGACCAATGAGCTTCCACACGTCCTGAACGTCAGCGTACTCCAGACGCACAACCTGAGTGAAAATCCTGTCATCCCGTGTAATTTCATCGATTTCTTTACCTATCCTGGTCTCCACACTCCTCACACGCGCATCAGCTCTGCGCACAATCTTTACAAGGTCCCCCGACGAAACCATGGCAAAACCTTTGACTTCCAGAATGGATTCAAGTGTCCTGTACGTATCGCCAACGGCTATCTTCCTGGGACAACTGACGGTTACCGTTCCCTTGATCTGTGCCTCGTCATACACAAAATTCGTCTCAGTCAATTCGCTGACCAGCTTAATGATAAGCTTGATATCCGCGTTGTCGAAATTAAACGAGACGAAATCTTCCGCACAGGCAAAGGACACGAAAAGCAAAATTATGCCCGTAAACACAAACCATATATTTTTTTTAGAGCTTTTCATCTTTTCTCCGCATTGAATTATCCTATAACAGTAACACTTCGTCAAGGAATTTGGGAAGATGGCTCATCAGTCCAGCCATTCCCCAACATTGCCTTCAGTATCTTTGCCGCAATCCCCCCGTCCCTGAGCCTTTTCTCAGACTGTTTTTCAACAAACCCCATGATCGCCGCAGAAAGCTCCTCCGAAACCTCAGGATTGAAAGAGGAAGGGTTATCAGGAATTGAATACTGGTGCATCTGAATCAATTGCACCGGGTTTACCGCCTTGAAAGGAAGCCTTCCCGTCACCATTTCGTAGAGTATTACCCCAAGAGAATACATGTCGGAACCCGCATCCGCAATCTTCCCCCGAGCCTGCTCTGGAGACATGTAATCGGGAGAACCTACAATTCCCCCAGTGCTCGTTAGCCTCGTCGCCCCTGCGGATTTCGCCACGCCGAAATCTCCGAGCTTGACATCATGCCCCCCGGCAAGAAGGATGTTAGATGGTTTGATATCACGATGGACCACGTGGTTCCGGTGAGCGTAATCGAGCGCCTCCGCAAGCTGAACGATAATCCGCAGGGATTTCTCAACGGCTAAGACCTTCTCATCATCAAGAACTTTGCGGAGCGAAGGCCCGTCCACATACTCCATCACGAAGTAAACGACCCCGGACTCTCGTCCATGGTCAAAGATAGCAATGATATTCGGGTGATGCAGTTCCTCCATAACTTCTATCTCACGCAGAAACCGGCTTACATAGAGGTGGTCGACGGAAAGCTCAGGCAGAAGAACTTTGACCGCCACAGGCTTCCCGGATTCAGGGTCTTCTGCCCTGAACACGGTGCCCATGCCTCCGGTTCCGAGCTTTTTCTCTATTTCGTATTTTCCGATTCTGTCCATTCCATCTTATTCTCTGGCAGCCACTTTGATATAAGACGCAGGAGTCCCGCCCTTGCCCAGAATTTTGCTTCCTCCGAAATGCAGTCATCCTTGCTGATAACTATACCCACAAGCACCTTAACACTGTCATCCCGCGCCGATTTTGAAAGCGCCTTCGTGCAGACAGTAACAAATTCAGCATCACAGGAAAGACAGAACTCACTCAACATCGAACTCCCGCCATATTCCCCCAGTATATCCAAGGCCCCGCATATTCTTTCACGAGAATCGTCCATCCGCTCTTTGCACTCAAGGTCTTCCCTCAACTGTTCCAGCACACCTTCCCTGCCGCCTTCTGCCAACCCGGCTACCGCCGCCTGACGGACACGCCAGTCAGAGTCTTTCAGGCACTTCCTGAGCACCGTCTCTCCTCTTTTATCACCCATGGCAAAAAGTTCAGACGCAGACAGAACGCACATCAGGGAATCGGCAGAGTGAAGTTTCCTTTTCATCGCCCGCAGCGCACGATTTCCCCTGAGAGCAACCATTCCCCGGTAAGCAGGGACCGCTTCGTACGGGTCTGGATTCCCCAGATTTGCACGCAGTACGCTTGCTCCCGAACCATCCCCCATAAGAGCAAGCGTCTTCGCCATAAGAAGTTTTTCGCTTTTCCCAACCCCTCTATACCTGCCGCTTGCAATATCGCGCTGGAGAGGCCTCATTTCAGGACACTTTACCCGCATCAATTGCCGCGAGAGACGTCCTATCTCATCCCCATCACCTTGCTCAAGCACCAGCCTGGCAGAGCTAACAATCCCCTCAACACAACTTCCGACATCCCCTCCCATTTCTTCAATGACCGAAATTGCCTGAAGATGCACCACGACATCCTCAGTCTTCAGAGCCGCTTCAACAAGAGAAGACACCCATCGTCCATCCAGTTTCCCTGCCGCATCCAGTTTATCAGTCCACTTAATCTCGCTCTGCATCAGAGACGAGAAAAAACCATCCCCGAAACTGACAATCGCCTCATCTGCCTCAAGTTTTAGCTCCTCCTCAGACTGCACACGGTGAAGGAGAGCTATAGTCAACGGAATCTTTCTCCGTCCCATTATGGAGAGGAGCTTCTTTTTCTCAGGAACGGGACAGGATTCAAAAGCCGCCTCCAGTTCCCCTAAACTTTCCGAATCTCCTTTGCCGAGAAGCCCGAGAGCCGCTCTCGCCCTCAGAAACGGTTTTTTCATCTTGCTCACCGACTCTCTCACTGCGGCATAATCCGTCGGCGGCACTAAATAGCGCTCTGCAAGTGTCCGCACCCCTCCACCGGCTTTCAATAACAGCAAGACAGCAATCCCGACAGCGCAGAAAAACAGGACAAACTTCACCAGTCTCGACCTGGTTTCCCTCTTCGAGTCTTCCTCCAGCCTCATCCCACTTGTCACCGTAACCAAATCCCCGCCCATAATCCGGATACAATCCTGAAGCCGGCTCCCGAAAACTTTTGGATTACTTATGCGCTTTTCCCTCTTCTTCTTAAGCATTCCCATCACGAGTTCCGAGAGAATAACCGGGACATCAGGATTCAGCTCTTTCGGAGGAGGCGGGTCTTCATAAACATGACTGCCCATAACAACCAGCGGATTGGAAGATTCAAACGGAGACTTTCCCGTTAGCATTTCATAGAGAACCACTCCGAAGGAATATATGTCCGACGCCGTCCCCAATTGCTTTCCAAGAACCTGCTCAGGCGACATATAAGCAGGTGTGCCCAGAAACTTTCCCGCCTTTGTACCGCCGCTTGTTCCAATCACTCGCGCTATTCCAAAGTCCGTCAGTTTTATTGTTCCGGTCTCATCCCTCATGATATTCGACGGCTTTATGTCCCTGTGGATTATGCCCGCTTCATGAGCCGCACCAAGCGCCTCTGCCACCTGCCACGCGATTCCGAGTACATCATCCGCCGGAAGCGGGCCCTGTTTCAGTTCATCCGCCAGAGTTCGCCCGGGAATAAACTCCATGACATAATATTTGGGCTCCTCTTCCATATTGACGTCAAGTATTGTGACGATACCGCGATGATGGAGACCCTGGAGGAGAGACGCCTCCCGTTTGAACCGCCTCACCATGGATTCATCCATTGAGAAACCGGGAGACATAACCTTGACGGCAACGGTTTTGCCATCACGGGTATCCCTTGCCCTGAAAACGCAGCCCATACCGCCGTGACCCAGCTCCCCTTCAATGGAATATGGCCCGAGTTCCTTAAGACCGGCAAAGGGATTATCTTCGTCAGAAGATTTTGCTTCAGGAGAAACCGACTCTTCTTCTATTTTTCTTTCTTTTTTATTTCCCATTCCACCACGTCAAGGTATGCTCCTGCAAGAGTAACGGAAGAGCTCCAGGGATAAGAGGAAATCAACTCTTCATAAGACTCCTTCGCCTCTTCCCACATTCCCATCGCCTCAAAACAACGTCCGATGCTGAGCATTGCCCGAGGAGCCAGATAACTTCCGGAACAGTCCTCGAAAACCTGCCTGTAGGCTTCAATGGCTTTCCGGTAATCTTCCCTCTGCTCCATCAGATACCCCAGCCCTTCGTGGGCAGCGGCGCAGAACTCTCCCCCGGGATACAAAGCAAGATATTCACTAAAACTGGTTTCTGCTTTCTCTAACTCGCCGAGACGGCAAAGGCTTTCAGCAGTGTAGATGACAGCCTGCTCACCCACCTTACTGCGCGGGTAGTCCCTGCACACCTTCCTAAATGAGCTCAGCGCATTATCGAACTTCTCTTCTCTGAAAGCATTCTGCCCCTCGCTGAATATCCTTCTCGCCAGAAGCTCCTTCTGCTTCAGTCGAGAACCGGCAAGCAGAAAAGCCGCCGCAACCAGTACCACAACCAGAAGTATTCTGATAACCAGCTTCCGCTTTTCCCTCAGGAATGCCAGAGCGCTATCGACCATCTTATTGAGTTTGTCTTCTTTCATCTCTTTCCTCACCATAAATCTATCCCACTTTCTCCGCGAGTTTCCACGCATTCTCAAACAGCCTGTCCACCTCATCCTCACTCAACCCTGCCCCAAGACATATCTTTTTTGCCTCTTCAAAAGTCCGAATATCTCCCGGCTCATGCGTATCCGAACCAAACGTGAGTTGTGTTCCGGATTCCCTTGCCAGTTTCACCACATGCCCATTTGTTAAAGAATGCCCTTTCCTTCCGGATACCTCAAGGCAAACCGAATTCTCCTGCGCAAGTTTCACTTCTTCAGGAGTAATCAAGCCCGGATGAGCAAGGATATCCACGCCGGATTCGATAGCCGCACGGTTGGTTCCGGGAGCCACAGGCTCAACGATTGTTTCTCCGTGAAGCAGCACAAGCCTTGCACCAGCCTCGCGGGATCTCCGAACCATATCAGGGATAACAAGGAGCGGAATGTGGGTCAGCTCGACGCCGGGAATCACACGAACGTCCATGCTTTCGGCAAGAGACGAACATGCCTTAACGAGCTGTCCGATAACCTGTTCAAGATTCGACATATCCGCATGGTCAGTAACGGCAACGCAGCCCAATCCTTTATCCTGCGCCCGCCGAACCAATTCCGACGGGAGTAAAACCCCGTCACTCAACAAAGAATGCATGTGAAGATCAACCATCGTACCTTTTTTCATTTGCCGCTCATCTCCTTCCGGAAACATTGTGCCAAAGCCGCATCCCTCACTCCATTTTCAAAAAAATCCTTTACCTTTTCCCAGTCTACTTCTTTTAGCATCCTTGGCGTTTCGTCAGGCTCAGCATCATCAAAAAATACCAAACTCTTTTGAATATGAACAAGGTTAGAAGCTAAGTTTTGGTATTTTTTGTTATAGAAATCCAACAACTCAACTAATCGATACCCGGATTGACATATGAAGTACAAGTCGATGAAATCTCTTTTTGTTCCCCGGGTTGCTACAGCATCTATTTTCATAGCAGCTATGTCTCTAATATCCGCTATATCCAAGGAGAGATATTTTACTGCCGGGAAAATCAATGGGTATTCATAGATAAAAAGGCTAAAGCTTATCCCTTCAAATTCGCCTAAAACACTCCCCTTATTTGCTTGCTCTTCGTCAAATAAACCAAACTTTGACAATTCTGCAGAAAAAACACTTGGTACAAATTCTTTAGCAGTAAAGAAGTCAAAATCCACAGAAATACGGTGCCCTATCTGGAGAGCCGCTGCCGTACCACCTGCCAAATAGGCATTCCGTAAAACGCCTGACTGCCCTAATAAGGCCAGTTTGTCTTTTGCCCCTTCGGTGAGCGTTTCCTCAAACATAATATCCTCTCCCTCGGCACATTTAGTATAAGTGCCCAAAAATTAGCACTTTTTCGAGAATATCCACGGAAATTAACTAATGCATCTTCCATCTCTGACTTCTTGAAATTCTCCCACATCCAATCAATGGCTTTCTCATCACCATATTCCAAAAGCCGCTTCAAAACATATATCTTGCGTTTGCTGAACTCTATCTTTTCGAATTCCACGTCCCAGAAATATTTCTTCAATGCTGAAGGCAATTTATTCATTTATAATAGCCTTTTGCGATTCCGATACGTCAAAATAACGTATCCTGGTGCGCCCGAGAGGACTCGAACCTCCGGCCCGCGGTTTAGGAAACCGCTGCTCTATCCTGACTGAGCTACGGGCGCTCTTGAGCTGACGAATTAACTACACTTAAGTCCTTTCTGAAAAACCAAAGTGTGAAACTTTAGCCCAGGCTTCCTCTTCATCGACGTATGATACACCACTCCTTTGCTCAGCGTCAATCAAAACCGCCTGCCCGAAATCATATGTAAGCTTAGCCTATAGGTTATAGAGTTGCAAGAGTGCGGCGAGATAGATTATTACAGACAGCCAGAACTTTACTTAGTGGTTCTCTTCATAAGTTAGGTTACGTATTCTGACGAGTCTTGATATTAGATTCTTCGCTTCGCTCAGAATGACATTCCATTCTGTCATTCTGAGTCGCAAAGCGCCTGTCCTCGAGCAAAGCGAAGGAATGAAGAATCTCTATCAGTCAAGGGAACACATAACACTATTTATGAAATGGACTACTTTGCAAAGATTTTAGTGCGCGCCTTCAAATCCCATGAGTATTTCGAGCCACCGGAAAAGGAAGCGTACTCCCCTTTAGTAGACACCTCGAGGACATCCTGATTCTTGGCGCTTGTTATCACGAATGTGTCAAAAGAGTCTCTGGCTTCTTGACCGTTACGGTTGATATTCATTGTGTGGTTCTTCTTAGTAAGCCCGTAGAGAATGCAGTTAATCCAGGTAATGGTTTCCAACTTCCTGTCCTTGACTTCTTCGCCAAATTTTATGCTAATCGCTCCAAATGGACACCATTGCCACTTTGATTCGTCCGGGCTTGGCTTCCCGTAAGCAATGAAACCCGGATGACCACCAGAAACCTTTTTGATATCCTCCGCCGTGAGTTTAAACGGGTAGAAATAAACCTTTAGCTCTTCATCCTCTGCATTCCATACCGCAATTGAATCCTTGATGTGGAGAATCTTATCATTCTCCGCAACATAACCCTCTGCATAAAAACTCTCCGTTTGACCTGGCACATGCGTCCCCAAAACGCAGAAAAACAGCAGAACATAAACTGCAACAAATTTTTTCATCTGATACTTCCTCCTCTCACATAATTCGTCAATGGATTAAATTAACGGGACGGGCATGCCCGTCCCGCTAATAAAGTTGCGCAAAAAGGAAATTCCTATACTATTCAATTATGATAACGACCCTGCAAAAAACTCCTTTTTAAGCACAGCTCTCGGCAGCGCTCTTCGACACTTTCAGGACAAAGTTCACTACGACCCGGTTCAGTCCGGAATGCTCGCCATCCAGACGTCCCTGATGTTTACCAGAACGTCTTTGTAGGTAAGTCCTGCAAAGCCTTTCTTACCCCATTCCTCACCCCAGGAATTCTTCACCCAGAAAACTTCTTTCTCATCATCGTATCCGACCAATGTTATTGCATGCCCGCCTTCCTGGGAATAGTCAGGTTTGAACGGGATTATTTCTTTCCCGATGGTTGAGAACCAACCTTTATGAACGTTGGCGCCGGCAATGACACAACCCCTGTAGTGTATTGCATGTTTGATGTGATCTATCCCGAGGCAACGCTCATATTTGGCAATTGGATATTCCCCTGCTTTGGCACCGGCATCGGGTTTCGGCTTGCCCGGGTTCTTTGCTTTGTACGGCCAGGATTCTTCCGGGCAAATCCCTTCGTTTGCCCATGCTTTGACCGCGCCTCTGATGCTGGAGCCTTCGTAGTTTGTCCCATCCCATTCATCATGAAGCTTTGCTTTCTCATAAGCCCATCTTTCGCTCAGGTTGGGCGGTGAACCAAGTTTTCTCCAGTAGAGCAGTTCAGCAACAGCTACCATGGCATGTCCCGTGCAGCTGCCCTCTGTCCCCTGATTTCTGACTGGGGTGCATTCTTCCCTATTATCTATGCGTTTGGGCAGTATCCTGGGCGGGGCAAGAAAGATTTTATCCCTCCCGTCGTAAGGGTCAAACCTGTAACCGGTCCCAAGGCTTTGGAAGTAAGTTTTAGTTCTTTTTGGCATTGTTGGTTCCCTTTACCTGCCTGGCTGTGAATATTGTGTTGCGTATATATCGACCAGCTCACGGATCATCTTTTGATATTTCGTGTGGTGTTCTCTCGCCTGGTGCTTAAAGAAATCCACACTTGATTCACTCAGAGATATTGTGACCTTCACAGTCTTTTCTAAGGCAGCCAACTTGCCAGGCGGGGGGAGAAAATCTTCAACTCTGGTCATTTTCCCAACAGGCTTGTTTGGATCAACCGGTTTCTTTCTCATAATATGTTTCTCCCTTCCTCCAATAGCCAGCACCAAATATCCGAATCTTGCCTCTACGGTAAATGAATCTAACTGTCTGAATCAACAACCTTTATCTGAGATGGATGTTTCAAAACGATCTCCGGTTGGCCTTTATATTCCTTAATCACTCCCGTAATTCGGACTTTCTTATCCTTATAATAGAGTTCCGGATGTTCAGGAAACTTATCAGAGGCAGATTGAAAAATAACAGCAGTGAAATATTTTTTCCAGTTCTTATGAAAATTTAGAAAACAGGCTTTCCCTGAGTTGAAAGCGGCTACAACCGTCCCCTCCACAATTACCTTTTCTCCATAATATTTGTGAGCATCCATCCATGAAATTACTTCAAGCTTCTCGGGAGGTTCATCTGAGTCCTTCTTCCAGCCTCTCCGTAGAAGTTCCATCTCCAAATCTCTCTCGTGGCACCCGTTAGCTAAGACTTCTGCCTCTTCCAATATCGGGACCAGCTCATCATTACTTACCCGCGTCCTAACGAAAATCTTGAATTTAACTCCCCAAAGGTCATTAGCCATTTTATAAACTCTAAATGGCTCTCTTACACGTGCCTCCAGCCATCTTAACTCAGCTTCGCCGCCGCCACACCATAATCCCCGATTATTCTCTCTTGCTTCTTTCTGATATCTCCTGAATTCTTCCAAGTATTTGAATGGGAACCTTGTATAGGCAAATCCGTATCCCTGTTTAATTATCTCAGCGTTAAGAAAGGTGCCATCTTTAAGATAGACATAAGCAAGAAGCCTATCGTATTTATCCCTCTTTTGCCAGTCAAGTTCCAATCTTACCTTTTTCCCCTCAACCATCGTTTTCGTAAAGGAGCCTGCTTCTTTAGCGAAATACTGGACAGATTTCAGGGGATGGGCTATTTCCGGAGTATCTACCCCAATGAGGCGGATTTTCTCTCCATTAGAAAGAACCAAAGTGTCTCCGTCAACAACCTTGACAACTTTGGAGCTATAACCCTCGACAGGTAAAGCCGAGGAATCCGAGACATCATCCTTAACTTGTGCCCTCACAACTAAACAAAAAGCAGCAAGACCGAGCACAAAAAACACTAAGACAAGCGAAATTAGCTTTCTCATTTACTCTCGATTCACTCTCTTACTTCTGTCTCCTTTCGATGCCGGATAAAAGAATCCCGGCGGCGATCAGAAGTCTTCTGTCAATTGGGGGTGCCTCTTCGGCTATTGTCAGCGTGTACTTGAGTATGAAAGGATTGAAATGCTGGTTTATCCTGGCAACCTCTCTACCCTCTGCAAGAACAACATATTGCTGGGGAATAAAATTGACAAACCTGCTGAAAAGAGCCCCCGCCAGGCTGGCTTCCGTTAATTTTCCTATTTCACATCCCTCAGTGGACATGAAAATCCACTCATCCTTGAGGATAGATTTGAATCCCATCCGCTTGATAGCTCCGACTACTTCGCCCGTAGTTGCATCCTGTACACCGTAGACGGCGCTGATGTCAAAAATCTGAGGAGTCTTGATAATCAAAAGCTCTTTTGAGCGCGTTTGGTCAGAATATACCCGGAAGTCTTCTCTCAGCTTGAAAGGCTTCTGCCTTGAGTAAAACACAAGATTTCCTCTGTCGTCATAGACATGGAAAGCCTTTCCCAATAAAGTAAATACCTTCCTGCGAAACAGATACTGTTTCTCCAAAAATGCGGAATCAAGCACTTTCCCCTCTACCATTTTCCACGCTCCTTTCTCTTTATATGTTTATCGCTTGCCTGACTGTGAGTATACAAGAATATATATGCTTTGCCAATCGAATATTTGCCGCGAAAAAAATGTTTTGATTATACGGATTTGGATGTATAATGCGAGACACTATGAAAAGTAAAAAAAGAATTGCAATTCTTACCGGCGGCGGGGACTGTCCCGGATTAAACGCAGTCATACGAGCCATCGCCAAGAAAGCAATCGGTGAGAAAGGTATGGAGGTCGTCGGCATAGAAGACGGGTATGACGGTCTCATAGCCAACCGGCACAGAAAACTCGAGTACGACGACGTTTCCGGAATACTCACATCAGGCGGCACAATTCTCGGCACTTCCAAAAAAGCAAACCCGTACAGGTATGCCATAAGAAAAGGCAAAAAGCTGGAATTTAAGGACATGTCAAAAACCGCTGTCAGGAACATCAAACGACTTAAGGTATCCTGCCTTGTGTGCATAGGAGGAGACGGGTCTTTGGGCATAGCCCACCAACTGTTTACCGACGGTGTCCCCATTGTCGGAGTTCCAAAAACCATAGACAATGACATAAGAGGAACGGACATTACCTTCGGGTTTAATTCCGCAGTACAGATTGCAACCGACGGCGTAGACAGGCTCCATTCAACCGCCCAGTCCCACCACCGGATTATGATCGTAGAGGTTATGGGACACAACGCCGGATGGATTGCGCTTCATTCCGGAGTGGCCGGGGGCGGGGATATTATCCTTATCCCGGAAATCCCGTACAACATCGGCGTTATAGCCGAAAAAGTAAAGGAAAGAAACAAAAAAGGACGGAGATTTAGTATCGTGGTAGTTTCGGAAGGCGCAAAGCCAAAAGGCGGCGATATCGTAATACGAAGGATTGTCGAAGAGAGTGCGGACCCCGTTCGACTGGGAGGAATAGGTTTTGTTCTCGGAGACCAGATAGAGAAAGCAACGGGTCTTGAGACCCGCACCGTAGTTATGGGACACCTTCAGAGAGGCGGCTGCCCAACCCCTTTCGACCGGGTACTGGCAACACGGCTGGGAACTAAAGCAGTTGACATGATAGAGAACGGGGAATTCGGGTACATGGTGGGAGTGAAAAACAATTCACTTGTTAACGTTTCCCTGGATAAAGTAGCCGGGGGAGCAAGAACAGTCCCTCCAAATCATCCGCTGATAAGGTCCGCTTGCTCCATCGGAACCTGCTTCGGCTGCCGGTGATGTTCCTGACTAAACGGATTCTGGATTTCCGGGTCCGAAGAGTTTCAGCATGACGAGTGGTTCGGTGCCTGAAAGGTTCTTGATTGTGATGCCGGATTTTGCCGCTTTTTCGCTAACAAAAAACTCGTCGTTCGTAAGCTCGCCGAACCGTATCAATGCAGGAGTCTCTATCTTCCGTTTACCAAACGTGCCGTACCCCTGAACCAGAATAAATCCGTAGCAGGCACTGTCCGAAATGGTTACGGTGCATCCGGGCAAGACAACAAGCTCTTTCGCACTGAAATCCTTACTGCGGTATGCAATCCACCTCTCTATATAGCCAGCCTCTTTCATCTCCTCGACAGGTCGCACAGGTCTGGGTTCCATAAATCTGTTCTCGAAAAAGTTGGGGTCAGTGTTCAGTTCCCAGTCGATCATTGACGCAATGTAGTCAAAATCCTGATGCTTATCCCCCGGAACGTCCTTCACAAGCAATTCCCGCGAGAGAGGCATATCTGCCACCATGGATTGAAACATTGCGAATACATCACTCGCATACTGAGGCTCATAGGTGCACAAACTCCCCGGGGCATGCAATATACCCGCGGGCACATCCCACCCGGTTCCGACTCGCAGTCTGTAAGCGCGGGAGAGGTCAGTAATGTGGTTATCGCCTTTGCCCCAGTCCCTCAGGCATTGGATGATTTGGTCTTTGGTTACCGCAGGCTCAAGTCCGAAAAACGTATAAGGGAAATCTGCCCCGTAATTGTTCATCTGCGGAGGAAAATAGTACGCCTCCGGCTTTGACTCCCGTCCCACGTTTTTTGCATGTTCCTCCACCTGGTGAAGATGAAAAGGGATAGGATTCTTATTGTCGAAGAACTTCGAGAAAACCGGCCAGCCGCCGTACTCCGACATCAAACGTTCGCCTATAATCTCCCCACCCAGAGCTTCGATAGCATCTTTGAGAAGTATCCTGTGCAATTCTCCGCCATCCTCAAAAACGACGTAGCTCAAACCCTCATTGGGCGTTGTCTCCGGTCCGTTGTCAGCTTTGGTAGTTGAGGCAAACCAGCGCTCATCTATCCCGCCCCTGTGAGCGCCGAAGGCATAGTAATCGTCCGGATGCAATTTTATCCTGCGCCCCGGTATGCAAAACTGCCTCGGAACCCATGCCGGAGCCAGTCTCAGAACTCCTTCCCCGCTTTCCAGTGCGTCCGCAACTATCTTTTCTCCACTCATTGTTCCCCTCCCTAACGTGTGCCTTACAATCGTCTCTCATTAAACCACATCTCTCATCCAGGGGCAAGGAAATAACGGGCGCTTGACTTATGCTGAATTGGGCGTATACAATATGAATAGAGAGGAAAAAAGATGAGAAAGTACGCCGTTTTGTTAAAAGAGATCGAGGGAGTAGATATCAGCAAAGTCAGCGATGCACTGGCTAAAGCGAAGAAGATGCCTCTCTTTGAAGCCAGAAAGAAAATGGGAGGCTTATCCGGTATCGTTAACGAAGACCTTGATGAAGCCTCTGCTCAAAAACTCGTACTCCAGCTCAGACACAACGGAATCCGCTCTTTCACCATCGAGATGGGGAAAATGGTAGAACTCCCATCACCCATTGCGGTTCGAAGCGGCAGGATAGCTGATGAACTCCTCTACCTGGAAGGGAGTACTGTGCCAAGAAACGTAAGGAGGTGGAATGTCAAATGGGACAACATACTACTCCTTGCCTGCGCCCGGGTCAGGAGAGAAGAAATAGTAAGAAAAATGGACATAAGACTTCAAGAAGTCTACAGACCAATAGTTGGGATGAGTGGGGGAGGCATAGGTGTGAGGCCTGTTCTCATTGAAAAAAAGGTGTCCAGGGACAAGTGGGTAAACCTGCTGGACATAATCTCCTCTAAACCAAGAAGGCTCTTTCGCGTGGAAGCCGAATCGTTTAATTTCTTATCTTTGGGACTGCTAAAACTGATGCCGTCCCACTTTCAAAATCTCGTGCAGTTTATTCACGTTCTCGTAGGCAAAGCAACCAAGGCATCCATAGACCCCAGCATCAGGTTTATACTCGACGGTAATCCTGTGACAAATCTGAGGACTCCCAGCCTGAAAAGTTATGAGAACCGCGTAAAATGGGCTCTGCAGTCAGCTGTCTTGCCTGCGCATCAGAATCGCACAAACTGAGCAGCTACCTGAATTTGACCTTGACCTCTTCGTTCAGCTCCACTTTGATTCCCGGTAAATCCTTCATGACCTTTTTGACTTCTTCAAGACTTTCGGGTTTTAATTTGGCAAACTCCTTGAATTTCTCCTGGTTCTGTATCAGTTTGTCAAATTCCATTTCCATCAACGTTATCCTGGAACCCTGCCGGTGAGTCGCATTGGTCTCGACGATTGCCCCTTCTACTTCAATCGCCACAGTTATTTTCATTCCCTTCAACATCTGACTCATCATCCCCATAGCCATATCCGCATCCTGACCCTCCGGCTTTGGCTCTTTGGGTAACTCCGGCTTTTCGCCGGGCTTGCGGGCAGGCATCCTGACAATCAACGTTGCAGGATTGCCCTTTGTAAATTGGAATCTGATAAATTCATCCTTTTCCCCCTTGTCTCCGGGACCAGCACCGGAAGAAGGAACTTTATCACCAGGATTCTGGTTGAGTTTAACCTTATTGACGTCCGCAAACGCATAGCATACCTTATATCCTTCCTTATCCCCAACAGTCACCTTCTCACTGGAAACGTAGGTGACTCCCTCACCCATTGCGCTCGCCTTTTTCTTGACTTCTTCCTGATCAAAAAGATTGAATCCCTTTGAGGTACCCTCCTCCTGCTTCGCTCCCATCTGAGAAGCCATCGCTTCCATCTGCTTGATGAATTCCCTGTTCATCAGAACAGTTTCTTCGATTGTACCGCTGCCATCCTGCTTCACTCTAACAAGGCTATCCACTTGCATACATCCAACCATACACAGCAACGCCATTACCGCAACACCCAACTTCGCCACTCTGCCCATGCTTTCTCCTTTCCCTGTTATGTCTTCACTAAAAACACATCCTACTTCCATGACCCGGGATTGATGGGGAAAACCTTCCCCACACCGAGCCAGTTGAGCACACTCACAACGGCCGCAGCTGCTCCAATCAACAGTAAAATGACAATCCACCACCAATCGCTGAGAAGAGACGGTCCATCCCCGCCGCCGGGACCTGTTTTAGCATCCCGCCTGACAGATCTCCTTTGCCACACCTCCGATCGAGAAACCGGAGACTCCGAGCCGCAGCCCGGACAGATTCTCGCCCCCCAGTGCATTATCCGCCCGCATTTCGGACATTCAGAAACAGCCATAATCACCTCTGGCAAAAGTCAATCTTATTCTGTTACAACCCCTTACCCCACATTAGACCATTTTCATTCTCCCAAATCAATCAAAAAACTGCGTAATGCCTCAGTCTTGGGTGGGGGTACATTGCATCTGCTATTGCGATCCCCTACCCCCCTTATTAAGGGGGGATTAAGAATATTCCTCCACCCTATATGTAAACCTCTGTATCTTATTTCCCGGTTTTTAATTCTTTAAGGACATATTATTCTTTATTTAATTCCTTCTTAGATCAATATATCTCTGATCCTGTTTTTATTATATCTTTGTATTATTCCTTTCTTTCCTGAATGAGAAAAATTTTTTAAAAGTTAAAAATGAGTTAACAGACTTTTGTTCTAAAGAACGGCAAGATTTTTCAAAAACAGGGGGAAATAGGTGAAAGATTGGAATTCTTATCTTTCATCATATTCCCATGGTAATGCGGCGGAGGATATCTTTGAACGGGGAGAGAACACGGAGCAGCAGTTCTCCCAACTGCGAATAATACACTCTGTAGAATATCGCTTTTGTGAGGGACTGCTTCTTGTAAACCTCATAAGCAAATGTCTTATAGAAGCGGCGTATTTCTCTTCTGGAAAAATCAGGCAGGTTCAACACGGTATCGGTCTTCGGAATAATATCTTTCTCTGCTCTTTCAGCGTCAATCAGATTATCCCTTTTACATACCTCGCCCAATTCCGTTCCGGGATAGGGGTCGAAAACGTTCAATATGACGCTGTCAGGAAGAATCTTTGCATTCAGGGCTATTGTCTCCCGAAAAAGCTCAGGAGTCTCTCCGGGCAAACCTATCATGTTGAAAGATTTTGTCTTCAAGCCCGCCTCACGCACAATGCGGAAGGCAGAAATTATCTGCTCGTTTGACATTTTCCTTTTGAGTACCTCATTCCGGATATAGGAACTGCCTGACTCAATTCCTATATTCACTCTCCGGCAGTCTGCCTCCTTCAGGTATGCACAGATCTCTTCGTCAATGAACCCGACTCTCGTATTGATGTCAAAAGGCAGGCATATCTCCTTTTTATACCGCTTGCAGAATTCAGAAACGAAATCTTTTTTCAGTGTGAACAAATCATCGTTGACGTAAATGGCCTTTGCACTGTATTTGCTCAGAACCTCTTTTATCTCATGGATGCAGCTCTCAACGCTCCGGAACCGCACGTATCTGCCGCTCTGAACCTTACTCAACGCATGATTGGCACAGTAAGAGCAGTTGAACGGGCACCCGCGGGTAAACATAAACAACGCAGTTCCAAAATCAGAATCAATAATTTTCTGGTACTCGAAAAGCTCCCTGTCAGGAAAAGGTAAATCATCAAGATTCCGTATAAAAGGTCTCGGGGAATTCCTGTGAATCTCGCCATTTTTTCTCACGTAAATATTCGGTATCTTTGTAACGTCCTCATTTCTTTCGAGAGCCTCAACCAGCTCTAACAAAGCATCCTCCCCCTCTCCGCGGCATATGGCATTCAGGCGTGGAATTTCGCGAAGGGAAGACTCCGGCTCCACTGTTACGTGCGGTCCTCCGCAAATCGTAAACACGTCTTCATCCAGAGGAATATCCTCAAGCATCTTTTTCAGATACCTGAACTGCGCCGTAGTGGAATAGAAAGCAATGATGCGAGGGCCAAAACCTGAAATCTCGCTGCGGACTTGCTTCGTCTCATAGGAGGGATACACATAATGCAGATCCGTTTCGTGTCCATGTTTCTTCAGGACAGCAGAGAGTATCGCAGTGCCATAATTGAAACTTCTGGCGCCGCCCTTCATATTAATGTCAGTATAAATGAAGAGGACTTTCACTTTTTCTTGGCCTGCATATAAAGAACGTATCCTTTTGTGAACGGCAGGAGGCAATCAAGAAGCGAAATAACACGCAGAAACGGGTATATCCAGCTATAGACCATATATCCGAGTTTGTTTTTGCCAATTTCCTCTTTGGTTTCAGGACGATACGAAATGCTTTTCTTTTTCTTTCTGCCCATGAAGGAATAGCCTGCATTCAGAAGAAGCTCTATCAGCTCAGTGAAGAATTTGCAGTAGCTTCCGCTTCTTTCTACCACGAAACCGGCATTCTTCAGCTTGTCCTCCACCTCGGAAGTCCCGTACCCGGGCCTATAATGGTCATACTGTTCCAGCGTAAGCCCGATTTTCTCTTTGAGCCTGTTAAGAAACAATTCCGGCTCATTGTGTGGACTCAGGATGAATATCCTGCCTGAAGGTTTAAGAATTCTGTTCACTTCCGCGAAAAACTTGATATCGTCGAGGATATGCTCCGGTCTTGAGGCAAGCACAATGTCAAAGGTTGAATCCGGAAAATCAATCCTTGAGGGATTGATTTCACAAACATCCTCTTCCAGAAGTTCCTGCGAGACTCCGAACCACTTCTTAGCAAGCACTCCGGCAAGCCATCTCCCGCCTTTTTCCCGGCGAAGATAATCTGTTATAACACCAGTCTCCGCTCCTACCTCCATGCACGTGAGATTATCGGAGCGCGGCATAATCCGACCCAGTATCCCATATTTCCGGGTCTTCTTGAGTGATTTCGAGGAAAGTTCAACCTGCCAGTTTCGACTCATTTCTGATGATTATACCTCTCCGGACTCATTCATGTCAAAGTTTTTGACCATCGGATAGACTTGCCAAGTAATGCCTCAGTCTCGGGTGGGGGAATACTCTTAATCCCCCCCCCTTTGATCCCCTCTTAATAAGGGGGGTAGGGGGGGATCGCAATAGCAGATGCAATGTGTCCCCGCCTGTAACTGAGGGATTACCTTGCCAAAGACGTTTTTGCTTGACTTCTGCCCTCATTCACACCGATAATTACATTTTGGAAAACAGCATATCGAGGATTGAAAAAGTGAAGGGAATCAGCAGTGTCAGGACAAGCAATATTCTGTTATCTCTGCTATTTCTTGTCCCCACAAACACTTTTGCGGCCACAGCCGGCAACATAGCAAACTTTCCGGAGAAAGGAAACTTAACTGCTGGCTATGAATATACCAAGGTAGAGAACCGGGATATTATTGAATATGACGGCGGGCCCGGGGCGTTGTGGATAGTGGATTCCTCTGAGCGTACCCTGGGAAAAATTTCCTATGGTGTTAAGGAAAATATAGCATTAGACTTCTTGTTCGGAGAAGCTGGCTTAGATCTTGAGGCTGAGAACGCTTCCGGCGACCCCGGTATGAAATTTGACAAGGGAAATACATGGGGATTGGGAATAAGAGTTAAACTCTTTGATGACCCGCAAAGAAACCTGGCAGGCGGGGCAGGAGTTCAATATATACATTTCTGCAACGACAACGCCATCCGGTATGATAGAAAAGACCCATTCTCATCCAAATCAGAGGAGTGGCATTTATCTCTGGATATGGCTAAGAAGATCAGGAGATTTTCCCTCTACGGCGCCATTAGATATTCGGAATCTACCATTCCATATACCCATGCAGGTCCTCCGATAGTAAGAATAGGCGGGTTCAAAGAAAGAAACAACTTTGGAATAGCTGTCGGAGGAGAAATAAAGTTTACTGAGGAACTTTCCCTGTGTCTGGAAAAACGTTTTGTTGACGAAGATGCCTACACTCTTGGAATATACCTTGCGTTTTAGTAAAGGACAAATATGAAACTCTGTGTCTTTGTGCTTCTATGCCTTTGTGCCTGTTTGCCCGGCAGTACGGTTGTAAATGCGGCAACGGTAGGTGATGATATAAGCGACAGCAGATTTACCCTGAGTGATGAATTCACCTGGCTAAGAAATAGAGACGCAAAAGGTATCGAGACCGCAAGAATCCGTTCGGAACAATACCTGATTACAGCGGGGTACGCAATAGGAGACAGGATAACCCTCTTCGGAAAGGCCGGCATGGCTAACTTAGAACTTCACCGTTTTGAAGGAGAAACCCATTTTTTCAGCGAGCGCCTTGCATACGGCGCCGGCATGAACTACAGGATCATTAACTCACGTTTGAATACGGTAGAAATAACCTGCCAGCATTTTGCCTTTGAACCGGGCAGCGGAAAGCTGACCGGTGCGTCGGAAATGCGAGAGCATCAAACACCGCATGAGGTAGAAATAGACTGGACTGAACAGCAGGCTTCCCTCAAAATCTCCAGGAAGCTGCGCCAGTTTACCGTTTACGGGGGGCCCAAGTATTCCCATGTGAAATGCAATCAGGAACGCACCTGGGCTTCGGGGAAAACTGAGAAAGAAACTTTCAAGTCGGAAAAAGACTTTGGGTTATTTGCCGGAATAATCACCGACATCAGCCCGGGATTCTCAGGCTATTTCGAAGTCAGATTCATTGATGAGACTGCTTATACACTCGGCTTTGGGTACCATTTCTAATGTGGTGTAACATAAGTTCTTGAAAACACCATGTTGTCATTGCCCGACTTGATCGGGCAATCCACAGAAAGAACTCTTCTGGATTCCCGCTGCAGTTTACCCCGTACTTGATGCAGGGCGGGAATGACAAACAATAGGCAACTGCTACTTATGGTAGCTTAATGGTTCCCTTATGACCGGAAGAAAATCTTACTCCATCGCATTTGCCGTAACGCTGCCAACTGCCGCAGCGTTATGGGCATATTTCTATACGGCCAGCTTGACGCTTCGCGTGATCTTTCTGGAAAATTCCATCGGGCCTCTCCTCCTGTGGCATATTCGGTCCCCGCTTAGCCTCTCTTCCATCGCTATATTCGCGGCATTCCTCATAGCTGCATTTTCCTCCTGCATCCTCCTGCAAAGAAAGAAAAAATCATTGGTTCCTTTCGCCAGCTTCTGGCATTTAGCCCTTACGCCCCTGATCCTCTCGCCCATATCAGGCAAATTCCCTGAATTTATTCCGCTCGCGCTTGTCCTTCTTCCGGCAGCTTCCATTGCCGCTTTTCTCGTGCTCATATTCCGTCTTCCCCGCCTCGCAGGGCAAAGATTGGAAAATCCAGGCCATCCGGGGAAAGGAACATCCTCTCAACAGACGGTAACCTCCAGCGGGATTCTTGAACCACGCCTGGCGCCGTACACGGTCTGGGTAATTACCTTCTTCATCCTCCTCACAAGCGGACTATACGTATGCGAGAGGGGCCGGTACACCGGCGGGGACGAGGGACACTATTTCACAATTGCCAGGAGTATACATCAAGACCACGATGTGGATCTAACCAACAACATCAGACATTACAGAAAAAGGCAGGCAGGTCGTTTTCACATTTCAAGATATTCTCGCGGCGGACACGCTTACTCCTGGCATCCGGTGGGATTGTCAGTGGTTTTTGCACCGCTGTGTAACGGAGTCAACGATTACAGGGAAACACTCGTGATAATGTGCATCATCGGGGCATTCTTGGCTTCACAGATGTATCTTGCGGCATTTGAAGAAACAGGGAGCACCGCCATAAGTTTCTGGGCATGGATAATCCTCAGTTTTAGCTCGCCGCTGTGGTTCTATTCGTTCCGCGCATGGCCGTTCATGCCAGGCGGGTTGTGTATGCTTTATGCATGGCGGAGAATGCCAAATCTGCACCAGCGAGATATCCGTCAAACCGTGATTATGAACCTCCTCCTAACATGGCTTCTGTGGCTGCACGACTCCTTCATCATCTGCTATGGAATCTTAGGCATTTTTCTGCTCTATCACTGGATAAGAAAGCCGCGAAATCCCGGAATTCTAACCACAGTTATCCTTCAGGCATTGAACATCAGCGTATTCTTCCTGTTCCACTACCGGTGGTTTGGGAAAGCTTTGTTCGGGCAGCAGTCGTCAGGTTTCACTTTCTGGCCGGGCATGCTCGCTACGTGGTTCGATCACTATCGCGGGATGGTATTTGCGGCGCCTGTACACCTCCTCTGCTTCGTATTGATTTTCATTTATGCCTTCAGAAAAAGAAACCTCTCCGGTTTCCTTCTGTTAGGTCTATATCTGGGCGGGTTCATCATCGGCACAGCAGGAAGATACTGGACAGGAGGAAGCTGTCATCCCGGAAGAAGACTGGTCGAAATTATTCCGCTTACATGCGTGCCACTGGGATATTTCCTTCTCAGAAAGAAAAACCATGCTTTCTACTGGCTCGCAGCCTTCTTGAGCTTCATCTCACTGGGTTACATGTCCTATTTCATCCTAAACCAGGGCGGGCTAAGACTTCCCATCAATTATCTGCCGCTGTCAGACCACCGGTTTCGCACTATCTGGTTCCATCTCCCAGCATTTGGGCGAGGCTTCAACAATTTCCCATGGACACATGTTGGAGCGGTAAGTCTCAGTTTTGCGTTACTTGCACTGTTCTGGGTCATCTTGCTGGCCAGGCAAAAAAACTCAAGCAGTCCCAAACCCCTTCTAACGGGAATGTACATAACTCTACTCTGGACATTTCTCAGCTTAGGATGGATGAAAACCCATTTTGACACGTTCTCTCCCATTCCATGGAATACCACTTCAAATTGTGTCGGAGAACGAAACAGAAGCGGCATCGGTTATCCTCCGCTGCAAAACGGACGCTACAGATATCTTATTTGCAAGTCACCCCTGCCCGCCAAAGGCACAGACAAAGCCCGGAACAAACTCTCCTGGTCGATAGAAATGAAGGGAAGGCTCCCCACATACCTCGACCTCGCAAAAGGAAGATACCGTTTTCAGATTACCGGAACAGGTAAGCCTCTGTCCACGGGAACAGCAAGCATATATAGCCTCCGGCAAAGCAGGGAACTATACAATTCCCCCATACGCGTGGACGTGAAAGGGGAACTTTCTCACCAGATTGAGTTAAACCTGTTACCGGTCGCTAACAGAATCACGATAAAACTCGAATCCAATGATGATGACATTACCTTCAAAACAATGACTATCACTCCCCTCCCCAACGGGTTAGAATCACTGATGGCAAAAATCGAGCGAAAAGGGGAACCCTCAGGGTGGATCTATCTTGATTAAGACAAGAAAATATTTTTCCATCCTGTTCTGCATAGCACTGCCGACTGCCATCGCGCTATGGGCATACCTCTATACTGTCAGCCTGCCTTTTCGCGTGGTGTTTCTGAAGCATTCTGTCGGACCCCTCCTCCTGTGGCGCACACCGTCCCCGTTTAGCCTCGCCTCCATCACCCTCTTCGCGGCATTCCTCATAGCCGCATTTTCCTCCTGTCTCCTCCTGCAAAGAAAGAAAAGATCATTGGTTCCCTTTGCCGCCCTCTGGCATTTAGTTCTTACGCCTCTTATCCTCTCGCCATTGTCAGTCAAATTCCCGGAGTTTATCCCGCTCGCTCTCGTCCTTCTGCCCGCCTCTTCTATTGCTAGTTTCCTGATACTCATATTCTGGAAACGACCGGAACAAACTAACACATCTTCAGTTGAAACAATTGAAACGGATTATACAAATCCTGAACGACTGCTCGAGCCGCACCCTCCGTCAAAAAGCAAACCCCTATACAATATACTTATGGTCTGGATAATTACGTTCTTCATTCTCCTGGCAAGCGGACTGTATGCAGGCGAGAGAATTGGATACAAAAGCGGCGATGTAAAGTACTATTTTACTATTGCCGGAAGCATGCACTCGGACCATGACATTGATATGGCTAACAATATTAGAGACAAAAGAAAAAGGCCGGGACCCAGATACCACATTTCGGACAATTCAGCAGAGGGTCATGCTTACTCCTGGCACCCTGTCGGACTGCCCCTCATACTCGCCCCGTTCTTTGATGGAGTTCATGATTTCAGAGAAGCACTCGTTATAATGTGTATTATCGGAGCGTTTTTAGCTTCACAGATGTACCTTGCAGTATTGGAGGAAACGGGAAACAGTACCATAAGCTTATTAGCATGGATAGTGCTGAGTTTCAGTTCTCCGTTGTGGTTCTATTCGTTCCGCGCATGGCCCTTTGTGCCAGGCGGATTGTGCATGCTCTATGTGTGGCGCCGAATGCGAAATTTCCAGGACAACAGTCTTTACCAGATAGTAATCCTGAACGTTCTCCTAACATGGCTCCTCTGGCTGCATGATACTTTCACCATATGCTACGGAATTCTTGGCATTTTTTTGCTCTATCAATGGATAAGAAAATTGCGCGATACCAGAATTCTAACCACAGTTATCCTTCAAGCTCTTAACCTCGGAATGTTTGTCTGGTTTCACTATCACTGGTTTGGAAAACATCTCTTCGGCCAGGATGGAAGGGTCCTGACTTTCTGGCCCGGGATGCTCGGTGTCTGGTTTGACTATTATCGCGGCATGGCATCTGTAAGTCCCATACACCTTCTCTGCTTCATATTGATTTTTATTTACGCTTTCAAGAAGCGAAACCCCGCCGGCTTCGTTTTGTTAGCTCTTTATGTAAGCGGTTTCGTGGCTGACACAGCTTCATCACGGCATTGGGTAGATCCCTTTAACCATCCAGGCCGCAGGTTGGTTGAAATTATTCCGCTTACCTGTGTACCGCTGGGATATTTCCTTAAAAGGAGAAAAAACCTTAGCTTTTACTGGCTGGCAGCATTCTTGAGCCTGCTCTCGGTAAGCTATATGCTATTCCTTGTACTCAACCCAAGCAGCCTCAACAGACCTGTTCGTTACTTAGCACTTTCACACCAGCAGCTTCGCACCTTCTGTTTCAACCTTCCTGCATTCGGCAGAAGCTTCCAGAACTTCCCATGGACACATGCAGGGGCAGTAACCGCAAGTTTCATACTGTTCACTTTATTCTGGGTTCTCTTGTTGGTAAGAGAAAAAAAGAGAAGCAGCCCCACACTTCTGTTCACGGGAATGTACATAACCCTGCTCTGGGTTTTCCTCAGCGCAGGATGGATGAAAACGCATTTCGATATCCCTACCGCGGTTCCATGGAACACAAACACGAATTGTGTGGGTAAGCGCAACATCGCAGGCATCGGCCGCCCTCCTCTGAAGAGGGGAATCTATAGATACGTTGTTCACGGCATCGACAAAACACAAGAGAAATTGTCATGGTCCGTGGAAATCACAAAAAAACTGCCAGTCTCTTTAGACCTTGCAGGCGGAATGTACCGCTTCCACATCAATGGGACAGGTGAAGTCCTCTCCACGGGAACATTAACCATGCTTGAACTCTTAGAAGGGAAAGAATTGGGTAACTTCCCCATACACGTGGACGCAGCGGGGAAATTTTCTCGCGAGCTTGAGTTAAACCTATCACGTAAGATTAACAGGCTCAGCGTACGGCTTGACTCTCAGGACAATAACCTTATTTTCTGCACAATGACCATTACGCCAATCCCTGCCGGATTGGAATCGCTGGTTTCAAAGATCGAAGGAAGAAGGAAACCTTCAGGCTGGATCTATCTTGATTAGGGGACAGGTCAGTGCAAAAACTGCTTAGAGAAAAGTTCTTGAGGAAATCCATCTCTGCATTTTTCCCAGTTTTGAACGAGGAAAATACTGTAGCAAGGCTGACTCAAGACCTGCTAAGAATTCTTAGTTTAAATTTCGAGCATTATGAGGTGATCATAGTTAACGATGGCAGCACTGATAAAACGAAAGAAATCGCAGATGAACTGTGCAGACAGAACAGCGGATATGTGAGAGTCATTCATCACAATCGGAGTAAGGGTTATGCCAACGCCTTAAAGGCAGGTTTTGCAGCTGCGCAGTACGATCTTACCTTTTTTACGGACGGTGATTATCAATTTGATATGAATGACCTGCATCATGCTTTATCTTGGATTGACGAAAATGAGATTGTAGTGGGTTACAGGCAAAACCGTAAGGATGCCAAACACCGTCTTTGGCTGTCCAGGGGATACAATTTGCTGGTGCGCATTTTATTTGGATTAAGATTAAAAGATATTGACTGTTCATTTAAATTATTTAAACGCTCAGCTTTGGAGAAAATTGGAACGATCGAATCTAATGATTATTTTGTTGATACAGAAATAATGGTAAAGGCGAAAAAGCAAGGTCTCAAAATAAAAGAAATTGGGGTAAGTCATTTAGCAAGAACCTCCGGTGTATCCAAGGTGAAGATGAAACATGTATTTGTAACACTCTATGAAATCGGCAGGTTTTGGAAGAAATTAAACTTAGATGCAAACAGCAAACCTTAAAATGAATACAAGAGAATTACGGTCATTATTCAGAACGGTCATAAAAAGCTCTTCAAATAGGGTATTCGATGTGATTATGCTGGCGTTACTGCTGATGTTTTCATTTTATTTAACTTTCAAGGCAGGAGAAAGAGGTTTTTTCGCATTTGATCAATCTATAATCTTTGACGGCGCCTATAGAATCCTTTCAGGTCAAATACCCTATAAGGATTTTTTGACATCCTTTGGACCGGTGCTCTTCTGGTTCCAGGCAATATTTTTCAAGCTTCTCGGCGTTAACTATTCCTCTTACATATTTGGTGCAGCATTTACTAATATTCTGGCAACAATCTGCAGTATATCGATACTCAGACTGCTTTTTCCCTCTCGTAGGTTTTTATCATACATAGCCGGGTTTGTCACAGCAATCTGGTTTTATCCTCCGTCCGGAACTCCAGCTATTTCCCAAACTGCATTCTTTTTCTCCTTGCTGACCATTACGGTTCTCCTGCACGCTTCGCTTTCCGCAAAACCCAACTCAGCCGGCAATGGTTTACTTCTATTAATCTCCGGCTGCCTGCTATTTCTATCCTTCATGAGCAAACAAAACGCGGGTTTGTTTATTCTTCCGTTATGCTTTCTATTGTTAATCGGAGCTTATGTACCCGACTTAAGAAAAGGGTTGTATAGCTGCGCTATTTTTTCTACCGGATTTATTGCGAGCATAATGGCATTTTTCCTGTGGTTGTGGTTGAAATCGGACATAGGAAATTTTTTCGAATACTTCTACACCATACCCGGGAGGCTGGGGAGTTATAGGCTTGAATTTCTTGGAGGGTGGTCAGGCTTGCTTCGAACTTTCACCGCAGGAATCACAGGAGTAGGCAGGCTATTTGACAGGTTAATTATTGTGTCAGTTATAAGGACATGTTTTTTTGCCGCACTTTTTGGGTCTTTTCTATACATTTATAATTTTCGAAAGGTCAAAGACACCCGAAGACGGCAGTTCTTATCCTGCATTGTGTGCCTCTACTTCGTGTTTTTCCAATATCTGTTTATCGCCACCACACGTAATCAGGAGGAAAATGGATGGCCTTTCGTCGGTATAATCCTTGCGATTGGTATAGCCCTTCTATTCGATTTGCTTAATGCGCCATCACTGATGATTAAGATTCAAAATCACAAGTTTATCTCTCTTGGTCAAAAAGCCGTTAGGGTAGTGCTGGTAACCGGGATTCTGGTATCAGTGTACTCCGTGTCAAGGTCCGGCATAGAAGTATCTTTGCACCGAAGGGTGCAGGATTCCGTGCAGAGATCTAAATTTCCAAAATATTTCACAGAGGAGAAGCTGAAAGGACTGAAATGGGGTCAACCCACAAGAGTGAAAGGCGCTAATATTAGAGAGGATGAAATTGTCAGCCTTATCGGATACCTCAGAGCAAAGAACAAGAATTTTTTCATTTTCCCTGATTTTACGATTTTTTACGGACTGCTCAACGTTCCATCTCCCCAACCTGTCGTGTGGTTTGCCGAGGGACAGACATATTGTGCGACACACAACGCAGATTTGGACAGATGGATCGTAGATGATTTAAAGAAAAACATGGTTGAAATTGTGATACTTGAAAAGAAATGCCGCTGGTTTGGCATACATGATAGATTAGATGATTTTCCACAGCTAAGCTCTTATATTACTGAAAATTTTAGCAAGGTTGAGCAAATTGGAATATTTAATATTTACGAAGAGAAAAGGGGCAAAGATTGACTACTTTTAGGAATTTGTTCAGACCCCGGAAAGCAATAGTATGGATTGGGTCCGGTATTATCATTAGTATATGTGTCTATGGCGCTCGGCAGGAGGCATTTTTCTTCAGGTATGCCGATACAAGAACAATAGCGCGGGAATGGATTTGCCGGAATATACCGCCATCTTTTGTGGTATCGGGAAGTGCATATTCTGCGGATGACCCATATGCCGGATATACAGGGCAGAGAGACGCCGGGGAACTTTTTGTTTCAAGCTGCCTCGGGGAAATGCCAATCCCCCGGAATGGAATCCTTGTGAAAGAATTCTCCATGGAGAACAGAATGCCAAGAATAATACGCAGGAACCCTTCCCTTAAAGTGTTTGTGGTCCCCGGCAGAGACATCAAGAAGGAATTCAGGATTCCTCCATTTTCACATTGTCCGGCAAGAAAATCAGGGACGGGACTTGTCTTTTTGAATGGGAAGGATTTTGGAATCGACCCGCTTCAATTTCAAATAAATCCCGGGAGGCAATTGATGCTGGTAAGTGAGGAAAGAATTCGTAAGATTGCAGTTTCGCTGACCAATAGCTTCTCTGCCACTGGGGTGACGATAAAGCTCAGACGGGAGGAGAGAAAGATAAGCCTGGCCCCATATGAGACAAGAATAGTCTTATTCGAACATCCAGCAAGAGGATTTCCTTTCACGAAGCATTTTTATAAACTTTCTATTGGCAAAGATGAGGACGCTTCTCAGGTTTTCGTGAAGATAGGAACCGATTCATACAAGATAGGGAAACCTTATTATGATGCAGGTCTCTACGAGGAGGCAATCAAGTATTTTGAAAAGGCGCAGGGATCATATGAGACAGCAATCCTTCTTGCAGCATGTTACCGCAAGATAGGTCAAGTCGAGAAAGCGGCCGAATTAAACGAGAGAATCGAAAATATAGACGATACAGGGTTGAGTGAAGAAATTTTGCGTAATGCTAATACGGTCAGGTTTGAAAGCACGGAGTTCACTTCCCGCCGCGGGCAAAAAGTTATTGATGAAAAAAGAAGCTGTATTGCCGTAAGCTGTCAGGAAGGGGAAGAAGATTGCATATATGGACCCTATGATGGGTTTCCGCACGGCAGTTTCATCGCGAGGTATAAGCTGAGAATATCCGATGTATCCAGTGACACTAAAATTAAGCTGGATGTTGCTGCAAGACTTGGCGGTAAGGTTATTACGGAAACTTTCTTAGAGCCGAAGGAAACGGAAGGATTCATAAGTGTGGAGCTGCCCTTCTGTATTGACACACCGGCAGAAATATTGGAATTTAGAATAACGTTAATAGGGAAAGGGAAAATACTTCTTGATTATGTTGAGATATTCCCGGATATAACAGCGTCAATAAACCAACTGAATGGTCAGGTGCAGTGACTGGTTATATGGCTTCTTGCAATTCGTGCTCTATCAATTTATTAACGCTCTCTCCGGATTGGAACGCCTTCACAGTGAGAGTTTTATGTAGTTGCGGAGAAATTCTTAGCGCTATTTTCCCAGAGTACTTCTTATCTGCCGTTGCTGCCGGAAGTGGCCGCCCCTCTTTACGGAGTATTTGTATGGCTTCTTTTACTGCTTCACACAATTCATCAAAAACCTTTTTTTGGCTCCTGCCGTGCACACCGCCAATAATCAGACCCGGCGCGGTCCCGACATAGCGCTGATCCTCATCAGACCACTCCACAATCTTCAAATAATCATCCTGTGTCTCTCTGCTCATGGCGAAATCTCCTTTAATGCCCGCTTTACATCTTTTTCCTGATAGGGTAATGCATCTGCACTCGGGTTTCCGGATATACGAACGATGTAAGGACATATAGGGTGCAAAAAATTCCTGTGACTGCCCCTACCTCCTCTATTGACAAAACCAACCTTTTCTAAATCCGCAATAAGTTGTCGTATTTTTCGTGGCATGATTACATGATATCACAATAATATCATTTGTCAAGTTTATCTTTTGCCCTTGACACCGGGAGGCATTATAGGTGTTAGACGTTTTTATTCACCTTGTCATTGATTCCGCAAGACAATGAATAACTTCTTTTCCATCCTCATATGCTTGAACAACTTCGTTATAAGTAGTTGTTGAATTAATTTTTCCTTCATGGGCAAAGTCGTTGCGCCACGTGATTAAATTTGCATAAGAATTTCTAATATCACGGTGATTTAATAAAAAATAATCTCGACATTTTTTTTCAATGTTCTTTTGGAATTTAACATCGTATTTATTCCCAAATCTACTAATATAATCTTCTTTAATAACTTTCAACTTTATTCTTCCATTAATTCTATTAAAATATGATTTGGTGAAATGACCAAGCACTTTATGCTTCTTGAGCGCAAATTCGATAAATATTTCTTTTAAGGCTAATTCATACACAGTTACAGCAGCGACAGACACAAAGCCAACATATTTTGCAGTAAGTAGGGGATCTGCAATTGTTGGCACTATACCATTTAGATGTGTAATAATATCATCAGCATGTAGAAAGTGATCAGAGTAAGCCATTTTTTACCCTGTCATTTTTTCAGCAACTATATCTATTCGTTCAGCTACTGTTTTTGTGTCTGTGGTGTTGTATCGAGTATATTCATCAAATTTTTCATCTTGACGCAGTTCGGAATACCTTGATTTTATGTCTATAGAATCTAACTTTCGATATTTTTCGATTAAAACACTCATAACTGAATCAAGAGCAGATACATTTAATGGTCCTCTTAAATGAAATGGTTTCTCTCCCATTTTATTAACAACAATTTGGGTAACTGTTGAAAAAACATTGAAAAAATTTGTGACTTTTTTTGTTTCGCCAGAATTGTGCTTTATCATTGCCTTATTAAGAAATTCTTTCATTGGCTTTTCATATTTATTACCAGCCCCAACAAGTGAAAATATTCTAAGAAGTAGCTCTATATCTTTTTGATGCTTATCTATGTATGGTTTCCCAAGTATTTTTCTCCAGTTTTTATCTTTGTTTGCGTCCTTAAGAAGTTTATTAAATCCTCCCCTAAACACACAATTGCGTATTTCTTGAGGTTTTAATGGAGTTCCTCCTGTGTTTAACCTTTCAAAGATATGATAAGCACTTGTGCTCTCTCCTCTTGGATTAAGCTGCCGTATGTTTACAGCTCTCAACACTGCCTGCTTCAGCTTTCTTTGCAATCCTTCGTCTAAATCCTCAAATCTCATATTGTAATATGGGCTATTTTTATTAAGCCCAGACAATCGAAAAACTTTACGCTTGCCCTGTGTACTTTCTTTACCAAAGTAACCTTCAAAGAAAAAGACAACACTTAAAATTCTTTGCTGACCATCAATAACAAGATTTTTGTTATTTTCGTCAATATAAAAAAAGACTGGCGGGACTGGAAGGCCACATAAAAATGAATCTATCAATAAGCTTGATTGCTTAATAGACCACACAAACTCTCGTTGATAATTTGGAATGATAATATCTTTATCATCCCACATTTGAGCAATAACAGTAAGAGTGAAGTCTGATGGATAACTTGCAATATCATAATTAATTGCGACAGTTTCCTCATCTTGTTCTTCCTCTACAACCAAATCATCTTCAGAAAATTTTTCCATTATGATTTACTCCTTACTAGTATTATTTTTCCCCGTATGACGTTTGAGATCAGCTGCTTTATGCGTACATAAGACGATGACACCTTGGGTCTGGAATAGGATCACCGTGCTCACGTGCTGTATCAATCCAAAGTTGCATAGCTTCGTTGATGTTTTTTAGAGCGTCCTCCTGAGTGCTTCCGTG
>JAUVJM010000008.1 GCA_030596585.1 bacterium | reverse complement strand
AGGACAGGTTTCTATGATTACCGCGCCAAGTATGAATCGGGGATGAGTGAACACATCCTTCCGGCTAAATTACCGGAGCGGGTAGAAAAAAAGGTGGATGAAATCGCAGTTTTGGTTTATGGTATTATGGGGTGTCGGGGTTTTGCAAGGATAGATATGATAGTCTCTGAGGATGGTGGTCCTTGCGTTCTCGATATTAATACTATTCCAGGGTTAACCGCGACGAGTCTTTTTCCCGAAGCGGCAAGGGCGGTGGGGATGAGCCTGGGGAAATTATGCAGAAACCTGCTTGAAATGGCAGCGAATTGAAGATGTGAAAAGTATATAGGAGCGATTATGACAGAGCATCAAAATATTGAATATAAGCAGAGTTGGCGGGATGAGTATTTAAAATGGGTCTGCGGTTTTGCTAACGCCAATGGCGGGATTATTTATATTGGGAAAAATGATGACGGTAAGGTTGTAGGTGTTCGGGGTCATAAAAAGCTGATGGAAGATATTCCGAATAAGATTCATGACATACTTGGTGTTATGACAGAGGTGAACTTAAAGAAAAGTAGAACACTCTATTTTATTGAAATTGTCGTGGCGCCGTATTCGGTGCCTATTTCTTACAGAGGCCGCTATTATTATCGAACCGGAAGCATAAAACGTGAATTAACGGGAAGCGCTCTTAACGAGTTTTTACTTAAAAAAACCGGTAAAACATGGGATGAAATCATTGAGCCGCGGGCGAAGCTTATTGATATTGATAAAAAAAGTGTTCAAGTATTTCTAAAGTCCGCAGCCAAAGCAAAACGTTTTCCTGCTGATGAGAAATTGTCGCTTAAAGAATTGCTTTCAAAACTGCAATTGATGGAAAAAGGTAAACTGAAAAGAGCGGCACTTGTTTTATTTGGTAAGGAGCCGATACGGTTTTTCCCATCAATGTGTGTGCGAATCGGCCGTTTTGGAGAATCAAAGGTTGATTTGCGGTTTCAGGAATCGATTGAAGGAAATCTCATTTATTGTTTACAGGAGGCAATAGAGTTACTTGATCATAAGTTTCTTATCAGCCCTGTTTCATTTGAAGGGCTGCATCGTATTGAGAAATGGCAGTACCCGCTTCCGGCGTTACGAGAGGTGCTGCTCAGCGCGCTTATTCATAAAAACTACATGGGAGCGCATATCCAGATAGAAGTCTATGATGACAAGATATGCTTCTGGAACGGCGGCGGGCTGCCGGAAGAGTTAACCGTTCAGCTGTTAAAGAAAAAACATGCTTCGTATCCGCGCAATCCTCTTATTGCCAGTGTCTGTTTTAAGGGCGGTTATATTGACGCCTGGGGCAGGGGAATTGAAAAAATACTTAATGCCTGCCGTGAAGATGGCTTTCCTGAGCCTGAATTTGAAGAAAATAGCGGAGGGATGCTGGTTACGCTTTTCGCCGGCGAAGATAAAAAGCCGCTGCCGGGTGATGGGAAAATCATTCAAGAAGGCACTAAGTCGGCACTAAGTCGGCACCAAGTTGAAATTCTCTATAAATGTATGATAGATAGTACCATAGGCGAATTGATGACTATTGCCAAACGCTCTGACCGCACTAAGTTCCGGAACCAGGCTCTTAATCCTTTAATAGAAGAAAATCTTGTCGAAATGACTATTCCGAATAAACCGACAAGTAGCAGGCAGAAATATCGGCTCACGGAAAAAGGGAAATTGTTTTTAAAGGTACAGAAAGAAGCATGAAACTAAAGTTTGATCCAAATTTAGATTTTCAAAGGGAAGCTTGTTCACTGATGTCTTGCGCCCAATAGAAAAAGCAAAAATGGATTGTGGAAGAGAACACTTTAAGGCCTTGAATACGGATGTTAGTTTTACTGCTGCTAATGACTTTGAGGCATTGACAGATAGTATTTCTTGAATTATAAGGATATTTTAGAATGAAGCGGAAACCGCACAAACGCACGAGCAGGAATGCAAGAGTAGCGCGGAGAAAGAAAGTTGAGCGTAGAGAAAATTCAGGAAGAGCCAGCCGCATAATAGCAGGAGTTTCCGCCTTGTTGTGTGCTCTTTTTCTGGTGTATTTCGCAGCGGCGAAGGTACGCAGTGTTGTGAGCATTCCTGAGATTCGGCTAAGGGAGATAAGGTTTGAGGGAATGGGTACCCTTGACCGGAGCGAGTTGCTCAAAAAGGCAAACGTAACGCTGGATACCAACCTTCTGAGTCTGAACCTCAAGGAGATTAGAGAAAGGATTCTTACCGAGCCTTATGTCAAGGATGCCGAGGTCAGGAGAAATCTCTATTCGGGTCGGCTTACTATCAGACTGAGACCGCGTGAGGCGGTTGCCCTGATAAATTGCAACGGGATACAGGGAATTGATGGTGACGGGGTTTTGCTTGGGGAAATTGGGAGAATGTCGTCCTGCGACCTGGCACTCATAAACGGTGTGCAGACCGGGAAAGTGAAGTCTGGTCAAAGAATAGTCTCCGAAGACATGGACAGGGCTTTTCGGATTCTTGAGCACGTTTTCTCATCAGATCTGGAATCGGTCGTGATGCTCTCGGAAATCAACGTGCGCGATTCGAGGAATGCCGTTTTGTACGTTGGTAAGAATGGAACCCAGATCAGACTTGGTCGTGACAGGTTCCGGGAGAAAATTGACAAGGCTGCTGCGGTTCTTGCAGATTTCCGGAATAAGGGCAAAGAGGCGGAATATATTGATTTTCGGTTTGAGAAAAAAATAATAGTGAAGCCAAAAAAATGAAAAATGATGAGTTTGTTGTAGGGCTCGATATCGGGACAACAAAGATCTGTGCTCTCGTCGGTGAGAGAGTCGGGCAGAACGATGTAAACGTAAGAGGGGTTGGAATCAGTGAGTCAAAGGGACTTCGAAAGGGAATGGTGGTAAATCTTGAGAGCACCGTTGATTCGATAGGCAGGGCGGTTGAGGAGGCTGAGAGGGCATCGGGCGTAGAAATAACGAATGTGTATGCAGGTATAGCCGGCGGGCACATAAAGGGCACGGACAGCCGCGGAGTTATAGTTTCCTCCGGCGGCGAGATACGAAACAGGGATGTGGAGCGGGCAATTGATGCGGCGAAGGCGATTGCTCTTCCGATGGATCGTGAGGTAATCCATGCATTGCCGCAAGAATTCGTGGTTGATGACCATGGCGAGGTAAAAGACCCTGTGGGCATGCCGGGGAGCCGCCTTGAGGTCCGCGTCCATATTGTGACCGGAGCCGTTGCCTCAGCACAGAACATCATAAATTGCGTCAACCGGGCAGGATTTGAGGTCGAGGATATCATCCTCCAGCCTTTGGCATCTGCACGGGCAGTTCTATCCGAAGATGAGAGGCATGTTGGCGTTGTGTTGATTGACATTGGAGGCGGAACGACCGACATAATTGTGCTAAACAGAGGTGCAGTAAGACACACACAGGTTCTTGCTCTTGGCGGGTATCATCTCACAAATGATCTTGCCATTGGGCTTCGCACCTCGACAGCCTGCGCTGAGGAATTGAAGAAGACCTATGGTTGTGCTCTCCGAAAACTGGTGTCGAGGAAGAGACTGATTCAGGTAAAGGGTGTGCGTAACGAGGTGTCGCAGGATTTCCTGTGCGAGATCATAGAGATGAGGACAGAGGAAATTCTGACCCTGGCGTATCAGGAAGTTAAGAAGACCGGTTTTTGCCCTTTGCTTGGAGCCGGCGTTGTGTTAACAGGAGGGACGTCGCTCCTGCCGGGAATTAAGGAAATGGCTGAGGCGATATTTGACATGCCGGTTCGTATGGGGAAACCGGAGAGGGGAATAAGCGGTCTTGAGAGAGTTGGAGTGAGTCCGATTTATGCAACGGCTGTGGGGTTGGTGCAATATGGGCTGATGGAAAACCGGCAGGAGGGAAAGACGCGGTTTACGGGCAGGAATCTGTTTGGCAAGGTGGCAAAAAGAATGAGGGAGTGGTTTGCAGAATTTAGTTAACGGCATGGAATTGTGATTCGAACAGTAGCTACAGCATCAGGAACTGCCCCCGTCGGGACGCTCTGCCAGTGGCTAAGTGCAGGAACGTGGGCTTCGCTCCACGGAAAATTGCCGCAAGCACTAAGGACTTATTCAGAGGTAGAAGCACGTGGTAATTTTCCGAGGCCCGCCTTGAGGCAATTCCCGATGCTGTATAACATTTGAGCATAGTGTTTGAATCACAAACTGGAGTTAACGGAAATTGATTGAGTTTGAGGAAGAATCCGAATATTCAGCCTGTATCAAGGTAGTAGGTGTGGGCGGAGCGGGAGGAATCGTCGTTGACAAGATGGCGGAGTGGGGTAAGGATATCGAGCTCCTGGCTGTCAATGCAGATGTTGCGGCTTTGAAGAGTCTCCGCCTGCGGCGGAAGATTCGCATCGGCGCCCGGTTGACAAAAGGACTTGGGTGTGGAGGCAATCCCGATACCGGCAGGGAAGCGGTCGAGCAGGAGAAGAAGAGGGTTGGAGGAATGCTTGCGGGGGCCGATCTCATCTTCATTGTGGCCGGACTGGGAGGTGGTACGGGCAGCGGCGCGAGTCCCGTTATTGCTGAGATTGCATCTGAGACGGGAGCGATAACTGTCGCTGTTGTAACAAAGCCTTTCTTGTTTGAAGGGATTAAGAAGGGCGACGTGGCAGAAGCCGGCATCGGGGAACTCAGAAAGACGTGTGATACTCTCATCTGCGTTTCAAACGAGAAGCTTTTCACACAGACAAGGACAGATTCGTTTTTGCTTGATGCTTTTGACGAAGCCAACCGTGTACTGCTCTCTGGCGTGAAAGCGATTTCCTCTCTGGTGATGTCTCCCGGGCTCATTAGCCTCGATTTTGCGGATGTCAGAGCGGTGTTGAAGAAATCGGGAGATGCCGGTTTCGGGGTTGGAATTGGTGAGGGGAAAAACCGCGGGGAGAAGGCTGCGGAATCCGCGCTGGGATCTGTCCTTCTTCAAAATGCAAATGTTTCTGCGGGAAAAAACATGCTGGTAGGCATTAGCGGCGGACAGGATCTCAGACAGGAGGAAGTGGACAAAATATCAGAAACGGTTTTAAAGCGTGTTGGCCGCCAGTTGAATGTGCTTCTGGGAGTTGCGATCGACAGGGAACTGAAGGGCAAGGTAGAGGTTACTCTTGTTGTAACAGGTATGAGTCCCGCGCCCGAGAAAAAACCGTTGGTGGTTTCGGAAGAGTCTTTAGCTGACCTGATAAGCGGGCAAAGGGGATACGCTGGCCATTTCGAAGATGAATTGGATATACCAACGTTTCTGAGGAAGAAGCATAAGGGGTCGTAACAGAAAAGGAGCTTGAGACATGGACTTTGATGAACTTCTGATGTCGATGGTAAGGGAACAGGGCAGCGATCTTTATCTAAGAGTTAATACCCCTCCCGTTGTGAGAATGGGGAATGAGCTGAGACACCTAAGTAAGTCGGCGGTTTCGGGCGAAGAGATGGAGACTTTTGCCAGGACTGCTCTGGGTGAGTGGCGCTGGGGAAAGTTTGGACAGCAGAATGAAATTGACACGGCATATAGTGTGAAAGGGGTAGGGAGATTCCGGTTGAGTATCTACCGCCAGCGCGGGACTCTCGCCATGGCAATCAGGTGGGTGAAGACGGACATAGAGTCGTTTGAAGGGCTGAACCTGCCCCCTATTTTGGAGAAGATAGCGCTGTCTGAGAAGGGGTTGGTGCTTATTACCGGTTCCACGGGGAGCGGCAAGTCCACGACGCAGGCGGCTATCATAGATTACATCAACATGCATCGATGTTGTTCCATTGTGACTATAGAGGACCCCATTGAATTTCTTCACGAGGACAAGGTGAGCATAGTAACACAGAGGGAGGTCGGAATAGACACTGATTCGTTTCAGGATGCTATGATACACGTTGTTCGCCAGCATCCCGACGTTATACTCGTCGGAGAAATGAGGGACCCCGACACTTTTGCGGCGGCCCTTTCCGCGTCGGAAACTGGTCATCTTGTCCTGAGTACCCTGCACACGATGGACGTTGTCCACTCGCTTGGCCGGATACTGGATTATTTCCCTCCGTCCCAGCATAATCAGGTGCGCGCATTGTTAGCTTTGAATCTGGGAGCGATAACCTGTCAGCGTCTGCTTGCGAGAAAGGACGGGGAGGGATTAATCCCAGCTATGGAAGTAGCGATTGTAACGCCGGGAGTCAAAAAATTGATAAGGGACGATGAGATGAGAAAGATTCCGTTGATAATGCAGAATGATGAGTCGGGAGAAATGCGGACGTTGAATCAGTCGCTTCTTGATCTTGTTGAGAGGGAACTGATTTCTGAGGAGGAGGCTTTGGCAAATTCGAATGATCCTGCAACCCTGAAAATGAATCTCCGGGGCATACGTCTTGATGAGCAGAGGGGAATACTGGCAGGAGGGTAAATTCGTAATTGAACTAATAGATATGCTGAATGGGCGAAAGAAACTCCTTGCAGAGGAAAGCGGGGCATACTACGGGCATGGAGAAATCTCTGTTGCCCTTGTCTATCCGAATAGTTATTTTGCCGGGATGTCCAATCTCGGCTTTCAGACAATCTATAGCCAGCTTAACACAATTCCCGGCGTAGCCTGCGAACGCGTTTTTCTGTCGCCGCGCATCGTTTCCCTTGAGAAAGGGCGCTTGCTCAGTGATTTCGAACTCGCTGCTTTTTCTGTCTCTTTTGAGCTGGATTATCTCAATGTCCTGAAAGTGCTGGGTTCGGCCGGTATTCCCATTCGTTCAGGTGAGCGGAATGAAAACTATCCACTGATTGTTGCCGGAGGGTTTGCTCCTTCCTCGAATCCGGAACCTCTTTCGATGTTCGTAGATGCTTTTCTTATTGGTGAAGGGGAAGAGGTAATATCCGAGTTTATGCATGCGTATAAAGGTTTGAGAAAGAAGCTTAACCACAGGGAATTGTTGGAGGAGCTATCGCAGATTCGGGGAGTGTATGTTCCGGGATGTAGTGAAAACGCAATCGTAGAAAGAAGGTGGATAAGCGACCTCGACGATTTTGATACCGTTTCACGTGTCCTGACTCCGAACACTGAGTTCGGGAATATGTTCATGATTGAACTGAGCCGGGGCTGTCCCCGAAAGTGCCGGTTTTGCCTGGCAGGTTCAGTGTGCAAACCTTTCCGGGTACGAAGCGCCGAAAAGATACTGAATCTGGCATCGGAAGGACTGAAAAAGAGGGAAAAAATCGGACTGGTCAGCCTTGAAATAGGCTCCTACCCGTATTTGGATGAGGTTCTGGATGGAATTCTTGACATGGGTGGTACAGTTTCCCTCTCATCTTTCCGGCCGGGTAGATGGCAGGGGAAGATACTTCACACGTTGAAGGAAAGCGGGCAGAAAACCATAGCTATTGCTCCTGAGGCAGGGTCGGAGAGATTGCGGAGAGTAATAGGGAAGGACATTGATGAAGAAGAAGTTATGGAACAGGTCAAAGAGGCGGGGAGTAGTGGAATTAAGCACATAAAGCTCTATTTTCTCGTAGGATTGCCGGGTGAAACTGGTAGTGATATTGAGGCATTGATTGAGTTTGTAGGAAGGGTTAGAAAAAATGCCGCTTCGGTAAGAAAAGTCACTGTTAGTGTTAATCCTTTCGTCCCAAAACCGGGAACGCCGTTCGAGTGGTGTGCAATGGAGAAAGGGAACGTTCTTTCCGCCCGCCTGCGAATGATAACGAAAGGGCTCCGGAAGTTACCGGGAGTTAGTGTGGTTCATGAAAGTGTGAGATGGAGTCTGTGGCAGGGGCTTCTGGCGCGGGGAGATAGAAGGATGGGGGAGGTTCTTGAACTGACCTATAAGATGGAAGGCGATTGGCGGAAGGCTTCCCGTGAGACTGGCATCGATCCTGAATTCTACCTGAGGGAGCGTGGGAAGGATGAAGTTTTCCCATGGGACTACCTGGTTCAGAGAATTGACAAAGACTCCCTATACAAGGAGTACAGGAAGTCAATATGAACCCTATCAGAATTGTGTTGCAAATCCTTAACAGTTTGGTAAGATACAGAATAACTTGAGGGGAAAACGGGTATGAGAGTCGGGATTGTAGGGGCAGGGAACATGGGGCAGGCGCTGGCAGGCGGGATTCTGCGCGCGGGGGTGGCGGATAAAGAATCCGTCAGGATGTCGGACATAGACGAGGCAAAATTGCAGTCGGCAGAGAGAAATCTCGGGATAAAATGTTTAAGAGACAACGATAAACTTACTGAATGGTCTGACACAATCATTCTTGCTGTGAAGCCCGGGGTTGTGTTGTCCGTCCTTAAGGAGATAACGCCGGCGGTTAACGCAGAAAAGTTACTCATTTCTATCGCGGCAGGAATCAGAATCGGGAATATTGAGAGAGCTATCGGGCAGGGAATACCCGTCGTAAGAGCTATGCCGAACACACCCGCACTTATCAATCAGGCGGCAACGGCAATTGCCCCGGGGAGTTTTGCAACCAGAGAACATGTGGAAAGAGCGCATGCTATACTCTCTGCAGTGGGTATTGTGGTTTCCGTGGATGAATCTATGATGGATGCAGTAACTGCCCTGAGCGGAAGCGGATCTGCATACCTGTTTCTGATAACGGAAATAATGGAGGACGCGGGGCGTAGGTTGAATCTGGCACCGGAAATAGTCAAGAAACTCGTAAGGCAAACTATTCTTGGCTCGGCAAAGATGCTTGCCGAAGAGGATGCTGATGTGGAGGCTCTGCGCCGGAAGGTTACATCCCCCGGCGGAACGACGGAAGCCGCGCTGGGTTTTCTCGAAAAGGCAGGTTTCAGGGAAACATTTATCAGGGCGATTTGCGAAGCGGCTCGCCGCTCGGAGGAGTTAGGTGTGTGATATGGACTATAAGCAAACATTGAATCTTCCCAAAACTTCCTTTCCTATGAAGGCAAACCTTGCCCGGCGGGAGGTGGAAATCCAGAAATTCTGGAGCGACAATGATATTTACAAGAAACTGAGGCTGGCGCGCAAGGGGAAGCCTAAGTACGTTCTTCACGACGGGCCTCCGTATGCGAACGAGAGCATTCACATCGGGACTGCTCTGAACAAAATCCTCAAGGATATTATCGTCCGGTGTAAGACGATGTCCGGTTTCGATGCGCCTTACCTCCCGGGGTGGGATTGCCATGGTCTTCCCATTGAGCTTCAGGTAATGAAGAGACTGGGGGCAAGCGGCGGTAAACTGCCGGCTCTTGAGGTAAGGAAAAGATGTAAGGAACATGCCCAGAAGTTTGTGGATTTGCAGAGAAGCGAGTTTAAGAGACTCGGCGTTTTTGGCGATTGGGGAAATGCATACCTGACTATGGATCCGCAGTATGAGGCAGTGGAAATAGAGACGTTTGGCAAGTTGTGGAAAGACGGTCTTATCTACAGAGGGCTGAGGCCCATTCACTGGTGTCCGTCGTGCGAGACAGCGCTGGCTGAAGCGGAAATTGAATACGGAGAACATACCTCCCCCTCGATTTATATTAAGTTTCCTATGCCGGTTTCACCCTGTGATGCTGTTCCTGACCTGCCTGCTTCGGTTCTCGTCTGGACGACGACGCCCTGGACACTCATTGCAAACGCTGCCATTGCCGTCCACCCTGACTGTCAATATGCTATGGTGAGAGTGAAACCACAATCATCGTCAGGGCAGGGAGAAGAAGAGATTCTTCTATTAGCCGAGGATCTGGTAGAGAGAATAATGAAGGTTCTTGGGGTCGAAGAGTATGAAATCGTTGGTAAAAAGGCGGGAAAGGAATTAGACGGTCTTGTTTGCAAGCATCCGTTCATCGACAGAGAGTCGTCTCTCGTTTGCGGGAGACATGTATCAAGAGAGGAAGGAACGGGTTGTGTTCATACAGCGCCCGGGCACGGGCGGGAGGATTTCGAAATCGGGCAGAAGGTGGGGTTGGCTGTAATCTCTCCGGTTGATGAGAGAGGCAGGTTTACGGAGGAGGCAGGCGAGTTTCGGGGGAAAGGTGTATTTGAGAGCAATTCGGCAATAATTGAAAGAATGAAGCAGAACGGTTCTCTGTGCCGTGAAGAAACACTTACGCATTCTTACCCTTTCTGCTGGCGCTGCAAAAGTCCGCTCATAATGAGGGCGACGGAGCAATGGTTTCTCTCGATAGATAGCGGAAATCTCAGGGAATCAACTCTCTCGGAAGTTCGGAAGGTCAAATGGATACCGCGCTGGGGTGAGCTTCGGCTAAGCAATATGGTGAAGGAGCGTCCCGACTGGTGTATTTCGCGCCAGCGCTTCTGGGGAGTGCCGATCCCTGCGTTCTATTGTGATAAGTGTGGTCATCTGTTGATAACTGAGAAATTGATCGAGTCTGTGAAGAAACTTGTGTCTGAGTTTGGAAGTGACGTATGGTTTGAAAAGAGTGAAGAAGAGCTTCTTGGCGCGGGCGTGAGATGTGAACGGTGCGGCTCGGAGAAGTTCAGGAAAGAGAAGGACATTTTTGACGTCTGGTTCGATTCAGGGACAAGTTTCAGGGCAGTTTGCCAGAGGAGAGAGGAATTATCTTTTCCTGCCGCATTGTATCTGGAAGGGACTGACCAGTATCGCGGTTGGTTCCAGGCCTCGCTCCTGGCGTCGGCAGCGACCGAAAAAGAGGCCCCCTATAAAATGGTGCTGACGCACGGGTTTATGGTGGACGGTGAAGGGAAGAAGATGTCGAAATCGTTGGGCAATCTCATCTCGTCGACCGAGCTGGTGGAGAAGTACGGAGCGGATATGCTCAGGTTGTGGGTTTCCGCTGAGGATTACCAGAGTGACATCCGTTTTTCGGAAGAGATTTTAGAAAGGGTGGGTGAAGCGTACCGGCGATTTCGAAACACAGTGAGATATATTCTTGGCAATATCTCTGATTTTGATCCGGGCAGGGACAGCGTCAAGTATGAAAACCTGCCTGAGATGGAAAGGTGGGTATTAAGCAGACTGCAGAAGTTTCTCAGAAACGGGAAATCTGCGTATGAAGCTTTTGAGTTCCACCGGGTTTACCACGCTATGCACAATTTCTGTACCGTGGAGCTAAGCGCTTTCTATTTTGATGTGATTAAGGATAAACTTTATACTTTCCCGGGCGAAGGACTCGAGAGAAGAAGTGCTCAGACTGTGCTTTATGAGGTATTGCATGCTATAGTGAGGTTAATGGCGCCGATTGTTCCGCATACGTGCGAGGAGGTGTGGGAACATTTGCCTGTTGTGGGAGAGAAACCTCTGAGCGTCCATCTCACCTTGATGCCTGATGTAAAGGAAAACTATATTGATGAGGAACTGGAAAGACGCTGGAATGAGATTCTCAATGTGAGAGATGAGGTGAATAAACACCTGGAATCTGCGCGTCAGGAAAAGAGCATTAGGAATAGTCTCCAGGCTAAAGTCACTCTCGGAGTGCCTCAGGGAGAGCTGCTTGACCTTTTGAGGCAATATGAGGACCAGCTGCCCGCAGTTTTCATTGTGTCGCAGGTGGAGTGCAAACAGAGTGATTCTGCTGAATTGTCGGTTGAAGTCTCGGATGCGGATGGTGAAAAGTGCCAGCGGTGCTGGAAGTACAGCCCTACGGTTGGGGCAAGTGGTGAACATCCGGAGATATGCGATGTGTGTTTAGGGGTTGTAACCCCTTAGATGGTAACAGGGAGGGGACGCAGGTGAGAAAGCGCGAATTGGAAAAATTCAAGAAACTTTTGCTTAAAGAGAGAGACAATGTTGTTGAAGAGATGCGCAGGGAGAATGAGAGTCTCTCGAAATCGCAGAGGGAGTCTGCCGGGGATCTTTCCGGCTATGCTTTCCACATGGCCGATGCGGGGACAGATGCGTCTCAGCGTGCTTTTGCCGGGAGTATGATAACGGCGGACCAGAAAATCCTTTTCGAGATTGACGAAGCTCTCATGCGGATAAAAGACCGCGTGTATGGTGTTTGCCAGAAGTGCAGGAGAAGTATTACCCTGGAACGTCTGGAGATAGTCTCGTATGCCAGGTTATGCAGAAAGTGCATGAATGATACGGAGGAAGGTACATAGTTGGTGTTTCGCAAACCCTTAGTCGTTGCGTTTGCAGTTCTTTTTCTTGACCAGCTCACGAAGTTAGTAATCCGTTCCGGACTCAGTGAGGGTGAATCAATCCCGCTGATCGGGAATATCCTCCATATCAGTCTCGTCCATAATACGGGAGCCGCTTTCGGCTTGTTCCGGCATCAGACTCTCATTCTGACGGGTATATCCATCCTTACGTTTGCCGCAATCCTTTTTTTCTACCGCCGCATAGCTGCCTCAGGACGTATACTGCGAGTTGGTTTTGCTCTGATTGCAGGGGGGAGCCTGGGGAACCTGATAGACCGTCTCAGATTTGGTTATGTCGTTGACTTTCTCGATTTTCGGGTGTGGCCGGTATTCAACATAGCCGATTCAGCCATCACTGTCGGGGCAATACTTGTGCTATGGAAAACGCTGTTTACTAAACGCTGAACACTAGTGCACTGTGACATAAATTTCTGTCATTGCCCGGCTTGACCGGGCAATCCAGGTACTAATCACTAACCACTCTATTTCTGTCTCAGTATCGGGGAATTTCAAGTAGCTTGATGAATCAAGCAACTACAGTTATTTGTAGTTGCCTCATTTATGAGGCGTGTCTTGCAGGATAAAAAATTCACGGTCGAAGATAGGGATGTGCATCCAAGACTCGATGTCTTTTTGTCCGGACAGGGGCTTGAGCTGTCGCGTTCGCGTATTCAGGAGTTGATTGCGCGAAAGAAAGTCAGTGTTAATGAAGAATTCTTCAAAGCGAGCCACAAACTAAGTCCCGGCGATATCATCCTCGTTTCTGTTCCCGGGAAATCGGAGGAAGTTAGGGCAGAAAAAATCCCTCTCGACATTTTGTTTGAAGATGAAGACGTCCTTGTTGTGAACAAAGGTGCCGGGATGATTGTTCATCCGGTGTCTTTGTCACAGAAAGGCACGTTGGTGAATGCCCTTCTCGCCCACACGGACACGCTCTCGACAATCAATGGGCTTCTGCGTCCGGGAATAGTCCACCGCCTGGATAAGGATACTTCCGGGGCACTCATAGTTACAAAGACTGACAGAAGCCATCTTCATATCGCGGGGCAGATTCGCAGGCGGGAAGTCAAAAGAAGGTACAAAGCGCTTGTTCTCGGCAGAGTTGAACCGGAGGAAGGGAGAGTTACATCTCCTCTTGGAAGGCACGCCGTCTCGAGACAGAAAATGTCGGTGAAATATGTTGGGGGCAGGGAAGCAATCACGAATTATAGGGTAGTGGAAAAATTCGTGGTGCGGGGTTTGTTTTTCAGTCTCCTTGAGGTTTTACTGGAGACGGGGCGAACGCATCAAATAAGGGTCCATCTGGCATCCATCGGGCATCCCGTGGCAGGTGATTCAGCATACGGGAGAAAATCGGAGTATATCTGCATAAAACGGCAGGCACTGCATGCGGAGCTTATAGGTTTTGTCCATCCTGTTAGAGAAGAGTACATTGAATTCGCCGCTCCCCTGCCGGAAGATATCGTGAAGCAGATGGAGGAACTGAGGAAGTTGGGGCAGTCATGCTAATCAGAAATCTCAATAATTACCGCGGAACAGTTCTTGAAAAAAACACAATAAAACATTTGACATAGGTTTATAGGTGTGATAGTCTTCTGAACGGTATGGGATACCTTTTAAACTAGTTCAGTGAAACTAGTAAAGGGAAGACATTGAACTACGTTAAAGACAGTGTGGATAAGGCTCTCGATCCTCAAGAAGGATGAGGGCTTTTTGTTTACTGAATATTTGCTTTACGGGGGATGCAAGTGGAGTTCCGTGAGAAATCGAAAATAATGGATGGGGCGGCGATTGAGAAAGCTCTCATCCGTATTGCGCATGAGATAGTTGAGAAGCTGAAAACAACGGATGACCTCATCATAATAGGCATCAGGACCAGGGGAGCTTATCTTGCGGAGAGAATTGTGGACAGGATTTTGGAGATCAGCGGTGTCGGGGTGCCGCTCGGCATACTTGACATAACACTCTACAGGGATGATTTAACCGCGGTGGCATCACAGCCGGTGGTGCATAGCACCGAGATACCTTTTGACCTGACGGGCAAGAGAATTGTCCTTGTGGATGATGTCCTCTACACGTGCAGGACAATGCGTGCTGCAATTGACGAACTTATGGATTTTGGGCGCCCGAGTCTTGTTCAAATAGCGGTTCTGGTTGACAGGGGGCATCGCGAATTGCCGATTCGTCCGGACTACGTGGGGAAAAATGTTCCGACTTCAAGGGATGAGATGGTAGATGTTGAAATTGACGAAGTTGACGGAAAGGAACAGGTGAGAATTTTAGGGCTTGTGGAAGGGAAGGCAGGGAAATGAACTGGAAGCGGAAAGACCTTCTGGGGCTTGAGGAGTTGAAGAAGGAAGAAATTGAGTTTGTTCTGGATACTGCGGATTCCTTCAGGGAAATATCAACACGCGCCATCAGGAAGGTTCCCGCTCTAAGAGGGCGGACGATTGTGCTCTTCTTCCTTGAGGCGAGTACCAGAACACGTGTGTCTTTTGAGCTGGCGGCGAAGAGGCTCAGTGCTGATCTTGTTAACATATCATCTTCCACGAGCAGTATGCTGAAGGGAGAGACACTGAAAGACACAATCAGAAACATCACTGCGATGGAAGTTGACCTGGTTATCGTGCGCCATGGTATGGCTGGTGCTCCGCACTGGCTCGCGAGAGAAATTGAGCCGGGAGTCGTAAATGCCGGGGATGGCTGTCACGAGCATCCGACACAGGCCCTGCTCGATATGTTGACGATAAGGGAAAAGAAAAAGAAGCTTGAGGGATTAAGAGTTGCAATCGTGGGTGACATCTCGCACAGCAGAGTAGCGAGGTCAAACATCTGGGGCTTGACTAAAGTTGGTGCGAGTGTGGTGGTGGCAGGACCGCCGACGTTCATCCCCCCCTGCATTGAGAAAATGGGGGTTACTGTGAAGTACCGTGTGGAAGAAGCTCTTGAAGGGGCAGATGTTGTGATGGCTCTTCGGATTCAGCGGGAAAGGCAGGGGAAGAACTTGATACCGTCCCTGCGTGAGTACAGGAAAATCTTTGGAATTAGCAGGGAACGTTTGAGACTCAGCAAACCCGACGCTCTGGTAATGCACCCGGGTCCGATAAACAGAGGTATAGAACTTGACCCCGATGTCGCGGACGGACCGCAATCGGTTATTCTTGATCAGGTAACGAGTGGAGTCGCTGTGCGCATGGCTGTCATGTACCTTCTGTGCGGAGTGGGAAAAGAAGCCATCAGCCGTCAGCTGTCAGCGGTCAGCAAGAAACAAAAGGCTGAGAGCTTATAGCTAAAGGCTAAATGAGGAGCGGAGTGACGAATTTTCTTATTAAAGGTGGAAGGGTAGTTGACCCGGCAAACAATCTCGATGGAGTGAAAGACATACTGGTCGAGAAGGGGAAGATCTGTGCCGTTTCAGACAGAATAGAGAAAGACGGCGTCAGAGTTATATCGGCTGAAGGCAAGCTGGTTCTCCCCGGACTGATTGACATGCATGTCCATCTCAGAGAGCCGGGCAGGGAAGATGAAGAGACAATTGAGACGGGAACCCGTGCGGCGGCTCGGGGCGGATTCACTTCCGTTGCGTGCATGCCGAATACCGACCCGCCTGCTGATAATGCAGGGGTTGTCAAGTTTATCCTGTCACAGGCGGAATTGACCGGGTGTGTCCGCGTGTATCCCGTTGGCAGCATAAGCAAGGGATTGAGAGGAGAGGAACTATCGGACATAGGCGAGCTTTTTGAAGCGGGCGTTGTGGGAATTAGCGACGACGGCGAGCCGGTTAGTGATAGTAATCTGATGCGCCGCGCTCTTGAGTATGCAAGCATGTTTCATCTCACTGTGATATCCCACTGTGAGGAGAAGGCTCTCTCCTCTGAGGGAATTATCAATGAGGGATATGTGTCAACGGTGCTCGGACTTGCGGGCATTCCGGCGGCGGCGGAAGAAGTGATGGTAGCGCGCGATATCATACTTGCTGAGATGACGGGAGCCAGTCTCCATATTGCACACGTGAGTACCTCCGGGTCTGTTGAACTCATCAGGAGAGCAAAGAGCAAGGGAATAAATCTGAGCGCTGAAACAGCTCCTCATTATTTCACCCTGACGGATGAAGAAGTCAGGAGTTTCGATACAAATCTGAGGGTGAATCCTCCCCTTCGGACGGTTCGTGATTTGGAGGCAATAATAGAGGGGCTTAAAGACGGCACAATTGATGCTATTGCGACCGACCATGCTCCTCACTCCGTCGTTGAGAAAGAGCAGGAGTTCGCACTGGCTCCTCCCGGCATGATAGGGCTGGAGACAGCTTTCTCGCTGGTGATGAGTGAGCTTGTTGACAAAGGGGTTCTCAGCCTTGAACAGGCGGTTGCGAAGATGACGGTAAACCCTGCGAAGATTTTGGGTTTGGATGCAGGGAGGCTGAACGAAGGGGCTGATGCTGATATAACTATAGTTGACCCGGATAAAGGGTATACTGTGGATGCTGAGCGCTTTGCTTCCAAAAGCAAGAATTCTCCCTTTATTGGAAGGGAAGTGAGAGGCATGGTTGAGACGGTTATCGTTGCAGGACAGCCCGTTCTCGAAAACGGGAAGTTTGTCTTAGAGAAGAAGTGAAACAGAAAATTCTAAGCAATGAAGAGATTGCTCCAGGCATTTTCCGTATGGTTGTCAATATGTGGAAAGAGGCGCAGAAAGCGTGCCCGGGGCAGTTCGTACACATACGTTGTTCTTCTTCCAATGACCCTCTTTTGAGAAGACCCCTCAGCATTCATGAGTTGATCCCGGAAACGGTGGGGGTACTCTACCGGGTAGTCGGGAAAGGCACGGATTTGCTTTCGAAGAAGAAGAGAGGGGATGTGCTGGATATCATTGGGCCTCTCGGGTGCGGGTTCAGGACGAAACCGGCAGTGGAACCGGTGGTGATAGTTGCCGGGGGCATGGGAGTTGCTCCTTTGCTGTTTCTTGCTCAATCACTCATGAATGTGGACAGACACATGAGGGCAAAGCAGGCACTTCCACAAAACCGGCTTGCAAGTTTGCCATTACAGCGAAGGGATGTCAGGGTGCTGATTGGGGCTAAGACGAGAGAATTTATTCTCTGTGAGGAGGAGTTCACGAAGCTTGGCTGCTCTGTGGATATTGCGACTGATGACGGAAGCTATGGACAGGAAGGATATGTGAGTTCTCTATTTGAAGAATCGATCAGGAAAAAGAAAGCGGGACAGGTTTTCGCCTGCGGTCCCAATGCGATGTTGAGAGAGATTGCTGCTATGAGCGCCCGCCGCGCTGTTGAGTGCCATGTATCGCTTGAGAGCCGGATGGGCTGCGGTGTTGGGGTTTGTCTTGGATGCGTCATAAAGACGAAGGGGAAGGATGGCATCTCCGGATACAGACGCGTGTGCAGGGACGGTCCCGTGTTTGATGCGCAAACGGTATTATGGGATGAATTTATAAGCAGGCTGTAGGGGTCAGGCATGCCTGACCCAGTATCCGGGCACAGTGTCTGAATCACGTGATATATGAGAGAAAGTGTTGATTTAACAACGAATCTTGCGGGGATCAGGATGCGTAATCCTGTGATGGCTGCCTCCGGCACTTTTGGGTACGGGGAAGAGTATGCATCTCTGATTGACGTGAAAAAGATTGGGGCAATTGTCCTGAAAAGTGTTACATTGAAGCCGCGGGATGGTAACGTTCCTCCCAGGCTTGTTGAAACGCCGGCTGGCTTGCTGAATGCAATCGGTATTCACAATATCGGGGTAGAGGCACTGAAAGCTGAGAAACTTCCCGGTTTGAGGGATGCGGGGACGCCGGTAATCGTAAACATCTGGGGGGAGAACGTTAATGAATTTGTGAAAGTGATAGAGGCGCTGGAGGATGTGGAGGGTATTGCCGGAATTGAGGTAAATCTATCCTGCCCCAACGTAGGCGGAACGCTTTTTGCCCAGGATGCGGCGGCAGCGGAGGGGCTTCTTGAAAATGTTCGCAAAAAGTGTGCTCTCCCCCTGATAGCGAAGCTATCGCCTCAAGTTACGGACATTACCCTGATTGCGAAGGCTTGTGAAGATGGCGGGGCTGATGCCATTTCTCTTATTAACTCATTTCCTGCGATGGCTATAGATGTGGAAACTAAAAGACCTTTGCTTGGCAATGTAACGGGCGGTCTCAGCGGTCCGGCTATAAAGCCGATAGCAGTCAAAATGGTTTGGGAAGTCTCAAAGGCTGTGAAAATTCCCGTGGTTGGGATGGGTGGGATTATGAGCGCTTCTGATGCAATTGAATTCATGCTGGCAGGAGCTAAGGCAGTCGCAGTGGGAACTGCGAATTTCGTGAATCCTCGTACTGCAGAGGAGATTGTTAACGGAATAGGGAATTATCTGGCGAAAAACGGTTTCAGTTCAGTGTCTCAGATTGTAGGGGTGTTAGATGCGCGTTGAGGAAAAACTGATTCTTGCTCTTGATGTCAACAGTTTGAATGAGGCAGAGGGAGTAGTCCGGGCATTATCGGGTTGTGTGAATGCCTACAAGATAGGGCTCAGTCTTTTTACGACGGCAGGACCCGAGTCGGTGAGAATGGTCAAGACCGCGGGTGGTAAGGCAATCCCTAAGGTTTTTCTTGATTTGAAACTGCATGACATACCGAACACCGTTGCCATGACAGCAGAGGCAATTGCAAGGCTGGGGGTTGATATGTTCACCGTTCATGCCTTTGGCGGGAAGGAAATGATGGCGGCGGCAAAGGAAGGGGCTCAGCGTGCGGCAGGAGAAACGGGACGGCAGTGCCCGCTTGTTCTCGGGGTAACCATACTGACGCATCTTGAGGGCGATACTATCAGGCAGGATTTGGGAATAAACAGGTCAGTTGAGCAGGAAGTTCTTCACCTGGCTCAAATGGCGGTGGATGCCGGCATTGACGGGTTGATTTGTTCTCCATGTGAGATAGAAGCTGTCAGAAGAGTTTGTGGAAACAAGCTGACTGTCATCTGTCCGGGAATAAGACCGTCGTGGGCCCGGCGGGGGGAGCAGAGAAGAAGTCTTTCGCCCGGGGAGGCGATAGAGGCAGGTGCTGATTATCTTGTGATAGGAAGGCCGATTCTTGAAGCGCCCGACCGGCTGGAGGCGGTGGAGAAGATAATTGAAGAAATGCGGAATGCAATGAGGCATTAGGAATGGACAATAGTAGTGCAGAACTAACCGGAATTTTGAAAAAGACAGGGGCATTCCTTGAAGGTCATTTTGAGTTAAGTTCAGGTTTGCACAGTGCAGCGTATGTTCAGTGTGCTCAGGTTTTGCAGTATCCTGAACTGGCCGAGAAACTTGGGAGACTTTTGGCAGAACGGTTTGGAGATAAGGGGATTGAGGTCGTGGTTTCGCCTGCGCTTGGAGGTGTCGTTATCGGGCATGAAGTGGCGAGAGCTTTGGGGACAAGGACTGTCTTTACTGAGAGAGAATCTCCGCGAAACGGTTCGAGGGAAATGACTCTGCGCCGGGGTTTCAGAATTAACATGGGAGAAAAAGTGCTGGTAGTGGAAGACGTGATTACGACAGGCGGCTCGACGAAAGAGGTTATGAATATTGTGAGGAAGGCGGGAGGAGATATAGTCGGTGTCGGCTCTGTTATTGACCGCAGTTTGGGGAAAGCGGATTTCGGTGTATGTACTAATACCCTCCTCAGCCTTGACATAGGAACCTACGATCTTGTGAACTGTCCCCTGTGCAGGCAGGGCATTCCTCTGGTAAAACCCGGAAGCAGGAAGTCTGTGATGCTGTAGCTGTTGTCTGAAGCAAGCAGGAGAAATTGACAGGGCGTCCCTACAGTAGTACAATTACGAATTAAGAATTACGAATTGGGAGGAAGGCAGGAATTAAAAAACAACATCTCATTCGTCATTCGAAATTTGTAATTCATAATTGAGGTGTAAGATGTATGGAATGACCGGTTATGGAGATGCGAAGGTTAGCTGCCCCTGCGGTGTTTTTCGTATAGAGGTTTCGTCCGTAAATCATAGGTTCCGAGAGACGTCGGTAAAACTGCCGTCTGAATGCAGTGTTCTTGAGTGGAGAATAAAGAAGTACATCGAGGGAAAAATAAGGAGGGGGAAGGTAAATCTGTATCTCAGGTGGGAGGAAAAGAAACAGGATAGGAAAATCAGCATTGACAGCGACCTTGCCGCAAAGTATCTAAAAGCATTCAGGAAGGCTGCCAGAGAGCTGCATTTGAAAGGTGATGTGGAGATGCGTCTCCTTACAAACCTGCCGGAGGTGGTGAGAGTTGAACAGGTAGGGGTTGAGGCGGAAAAGCTTTGGCCGTTCATAGAGAAGGGTGTTGGCAAAGCGTGTGAGTCGCTTCTGGCGATGCGAAAGAAGGAAGGAAAGGTTACACAAAGGGCATTGGACAAGTCGTTGCTGTGTATTGGGACCAGGCTCAAGGGTATCGGGAAAAGGACAGGTAAGGTTGCCGGGAATTATACTAAGGTGTTGTGGAAGAGAGTGAGAGAACTTGGTGTGGGAGGCAATGAATCCAAGCTTGCTCAAGAAATTGCTTTCACGGTTCAGCGTATGGACATTACGGAAGAGATAACGAGGTTATCAGGATTCCTTGGACAGTTCAGCAGTATGGTCAAAAAAGGGAAGGACATTGGAAGGAAATTGGATTTCCTGATTCAGGAGATGAATCGCGAGATAAACACGATAGGTTCCAAATCCAATGACCTGAGCATTTCGAGAAGTGTGATAGACATCAAGGCCGAGCTTCAGAAAATGCGCGAACAGGTGCAGAATGTTGAATAGAGGGCGGCTGATAGTGCTTTCCGCTCCGTCCGGAGGAGGAAAAACGACGTTGAGGGACAGATTAAGAAAACGGATGCCGGACCTTCAATATTCAGTGTCTGCAACAAGCCGCGTCCCGAGAGATGAGGAAGTGGATGGAAAGGATTACTGCTTTCTTTCCGGTGAGGTCTTTCGGAGGTGGATAAAGGAAGAGAAATTCATTGAGTGGGCTAATGTCCACGGTAATTTATACGGGACCCCGAGGATGTTCATTAAAAAGAATTTGAAGCAGGGAAAGGATATACTTCTGGATATTGACGTTAAGGGGGCATTGGAGATTAAAAAGCGGTTCCCTGATGCGCTTCTTGTCTTTGTTGCACCCCCGTCTATTGCTGTTCTCGAGAAACGGCTCCGGCGCAGGGGTACCGATACTTCTGAGGAGATAAAAAAGCGTATCCTGACGGCAACCGATGAAATGTCTGCTGCCAGGAACTATAACCGTGTAATCGTCAACGAGAACTTTGAGGATGCATTGGCTGAATTGGAGGGAGTGGTAAGGAGCTATAAAGACAGTATCTCGTGAATCGTGAATCGTATCTCATTTGTTATTCCCGCCCCGTATTAAGTATGGGGTAAACTGCGGCGGGAATCCAGACTGTAACTATGGATTCTGGATTGCCCGGTCAAGCCGGGCAATGACAGGAGTTTAAGTCACAGAACGTAGTTCACTGATATTTATGAAAAGTTCTGCGAGATACGAATGACGAGCAACGAGATACGATAGAATGGGGGAGGTGGAAAAAGTGGATGTTCCAATTGAGGATCTCAGGAACAGGATTGGTAATGTATATGAGTTGGTAATTGTAGCCGCAAAGCGGACAAGGCAGCTTAATGAAGGAGCTTCGAAACTTGTGGATGTTGAGTGTGCAAGGGCAACCACTGTAGCCATGTGGGAAATTGCAAAAGGAAGGATAAAATACAAGAGGGATGAAAAGGGTGAAGGATAAAAGAGCAATACTCGGAGTCACCGGGAGTATTGCCGCTTACAAGGCGGCTGAACTCATCAGACGTCTCATGTCCCAGGGAGTAGATGTAACTGTTGTAATGACGGAATCTGCCGTCAATTTTATCTCGCCGCTGACTCTCGGAGTCCTTTCGAAGAAGCGGGTTTACTGTTCCCTGTTTGAGGCAGGATCAACGGCTGTGCCGGGAGATGGGGACGGCCCCGAGCATATCAGTCTGGCTGAAAATTGCGACCTGCTGATTATTGCGCCGTGCACGGCTAATGTCGTTGGGAAACTTGCTCATGGGTTGGCAGATGATTTGCTTTCCACTGTGGCTCTTGCCGTGACGTCTCCTATTTTGATAGCCCCGGCGATGAATGATGCAATGTACGCAAATCCGGTTGTGAGAAGCAATATTAAACTTTTGAAGGGCAAAGGAGTTCGCTTTGTTGAGCCGGAAGAGGGAGAACTTGCTTCCGGGAAGCTGGGGAAGGGGCGGCTTGCCGGTATAGAGAGAATTGTAGACGAAGTGAAACGGATCCTGTTGCCTGCGTTCAGAGATGATTTCTCGGGGAAGACCGTAGTTGTAAGTGCCGGGCCGACGAGAGAGTACATAGACCAGGTTCGCTTCTTGAGTAATCCGTCCACGGGCAGGATGGGTTATGCGCTGGCGGGAGCGGCACGGGAAAGGGGAGCAAAGGTTATACTGATAAGCGGCCCGACTCATCTTGTTCCTCCCCAGGGTGTCAGGACTATAAACGTGGAAACAGCGCTCGAGATGAGAAAGCAGGTCCTTGAGAATTCAAGGAAAGCTGACATAGTCGTGATGGCGGCCGCAGTTGCCAATTACCGGCCGAAGAAGAAAGCCGAGACGAAAATTAAAAAGGGCAAGAGTAATCTCACCCTTGAGTTTGAAGAAAATCCTGATATCCTGGCTGAACTTGGAAAGAAGAAAGGGAGAAAAGTCCTTGTCGGTTTTTCACTGGAGACACGGGGGCACGTGCGCAGGGCGAGGGAAAAACTCAGGGAGAAGAATCTCGATCTCATAGTTGCAAATGACCCTTTGCAGGACGGAGCCGGTTTCGGAGTTGAGACGAACATCGTGCAGATAATTGACAGGGAAGGAAACGTGAAGAAACTGCCAAAACTGCCGAAGGAAGAAATAGCCCACCTCATCCTCGACCGCCTTCTCCCTGTATTGACAAAAGTTGCATGAAAGAAACATGAAAAATACAATAGAGATTATGAATGAATTGAAAAAAGAAAAATTGATAAAAGATTATGCTATAGGAGGGGCGATAGGAGCTTTAAAGTGGGTTGAACCATTTTTTACTCGTGATTTAGACATATTTATTATTCCTGTAGGGGAAACAGAAAAACGGTTGATTAATCTATCGCCGATATATGAATATCTTAAAAAAAAAGGATGTTATTGGAAAAAGCAGTGGATAATTATAAAGGGAATTCCAGTAGATTTTATCCCAGCTGATGCACTTGGAAAAGAAGCGGTTGAAAATGCAAAAGAAACGGAATACGATGGAACAAGAACTAAAGTAATAACCCCAGAATATCTGATACCGTTGTTCTTAAAAGCTGGCAGGGATAAAGATGTAAGAAAGATAGAGATGTTATTAGAACAGGCGAAAATAAACGCGGAAAAGCTCGATGAGGTCCTGGAAAAATATGGGTTAACCAGGAAGTTTAATGGGCTTAAAAAGAGGCGTTATGGAAGATAATCAAAAAATCGTTATCGGCAATAAAGTAATAACTCGTAAAGAGTTATTCGAAGAACAAGAAAAGCTTCGCAAAGCTCGAGCCAGAATGCATTTTAAAAACAAAATAAAGGCACTGATTGATTTACAAAAAATTGCCTCTAAGTGGGGTAAGAGAAAAGACGTAATAATCTGGATGAGTTGAAAGAAACCAGTGTTTTGACTCATTTAAAGTTCATTATCCCCTCTATGATTTTGCCGCATATCGGGGCCGCTACACTTCCTCCCCCACCTGCATTCTCGAGGAGGACGGCAACACATATTCTCGGTGAGTCAGCGGGGGCAAATCCAATAAACCATGCATGGTCAGCTCCGTGAGGATTCTCCGCGGTTCCGGTTTTGCCAGCTACATCCGTTCCCTGGACATTTGCCTTTCTCCCGGTTCCCCTCGAGACCACTGAGATAAAGGCTTCACGGAGGATCTTTTTCGTTTGAGGTTTGAGGTCCAGTTGTCTTATTATTCGCGGAGCGGTTTTTTCAATAAGCTTGCCTTCGGGCGTTAAAATCGCATCCAGCAGGTGCAGTTTGTAGAGCGTTCCTCCGTTGGCAATAGCGCAGAAGGCGTTCGCCATCTGTATGGGAGTGGTGAGAACGTATCCCTGCCCGATTGACATATTGACGGTATCGCCGGGATACCATCCCATACGGAATCTGTCTCTTTTCCAGCGGGGAGTAGGAATCAGTCCTGCTCTCTCACCGGGGATATCTATACCTGTCGGAGAACCGAGTCCCAATTTGCGTGCATAGTAAGCCATTTTTTCGACGCCGACACGCTGCCCGAGCTGGTAGAAAAAGATGTCGCATGACTGGACAATTCCCTCTGTGATATTCACAGCGCCATGTCCCTTTCTCCTCCAACACCTAAAAGCCCGGTTGCCGACCTGATATGACCCTTTGCAGACAAACAGGTCGTTGGCGCCGATGAGCCCTTCCTCGAGAGCGGCAGCTGCTACCACCAGTTTGAATGTCGATGCCGGCGGATATTGGCCCTGAATAACTCTGTTTGTGAAGACTGAGTGCTGTCCGGAGTTCAGCTCGCTCCATGCTTCGCTTGATATAGGACGGGTGAAGATGTTGGGGTCGAAGTCAGGGCGGCTGACCAGACCGAGGATTTCGCCGTTTCGGGGATCAATAACGACGATGCCCCCGCGCTTTTTGCCGATTGCACTTTCTATGAGTTTTTGTATGCGGTAGTCAATGGTCAAGCGGATGTTGCTGCCGGGCAGAGGCTCTTTGCATCCCAGGATTTTTATCTGGTGTCCTTTTGCATTTACTATGACCTGCTTGCCGCCGTCTTTCCCTCTGAGCTGGTTTTCGAACATCTTCTCTATACCGGATTTGCCGATCATGTCTCCGGTGTTATAGCCATACTTTGCAAATTCCTGCATTTCCGACTGCCCGATTTCGCCTACATATCCGAGGATGTGAGAGGTAGTTTGCCCGCCGGGGTAATACCTTTTTGGCTGGACCTCGATACTTACTTCAGGCAGATTGGTTTTTCTTTCTACTACCCAGACGACTTTTTCCCACGGCACGTCCTTTTTAGCGGGGCTGAACCTTTTAATCGGGAAGTCCGAGAATTCTTTGCCCACTCCGAGTGTTGAGAAAAGCACGTCTCTGCTTGGGTTGTCTCCTGTTTTGCCTGAGCGGAAGACCACGACGTTGAAACCGGGACGGTTTGTCAGCAGTACCTCACCCTGTCTGTCAATCACTTCTCCCCTTGGAGCGCGCAGTCGGATGAGTCTGATACTGTTTTTCTGGGAAAGGGCTGCGTACTCGGCCCCTCGAATTGCCTGGAGGTACCACAGACGCACGGAAAGGAGGATGAAAAGGATAACAAATATACTGGCAGTTGTGGAAAGCCTCTGGTGTAATTTCCCATGGGGAGAATCGAAATCCACTTGTTAATCCTTTTTGTCCCCAGGTTTTTCATCGGAAGGTTTCTCCTGCTTCTCCTCTGCAGGTTTACTCTTTTCTTCAGTGCTTTTTTCCGGAGACTGCTCCGGGCGTTTTAACTCGTCGACATAGTTCATCTGCATATTGGAAAGTGCGTTATTTAACGTGTCGGATTCTTTCGCGGTCAGATTTCCTTTGGTTTTCTCTTTCAGCATTCTGACAAGCTCGATAGTGTGTCTGGCGGCATCCAGGTTTCTATCCACCTGACCGGTGAAGGGATTCATCAGTTTGCCGAGGT
>JAUVJM010000104.1 GCA_030596585.1 bacterium | reverse complement strand
TCATCAAATCCTTCAACCCCAGACAATTGATAACGTCTTTCTTCTCAAGCCATCCTCTTCTGGCTGTCCCGACGCCGTATCTCATAGCTCCCAGCTGGACACGATTGTGGCAATCCGTGCCGAGCGAGATCATAACACCTTTCTCCTTCGCCTCACGACAATGCACATCGTTCAGATCAAGCCTGTCCGGAAAACTGTTCAGTTCCAGCATGGTTCCGGTTGCTCCCGCCGCCTCAATCACCCTTTCCATATCCACTTCATAGGCTTCTCTCATCTGGATAAGCCGGCCGGTGGGATGGGCTATTACGTTTGTGAACTTGTTCTGCATTGCTTTTATAATGCGCGCGGTCATGATCTCCATATCCTGTTTGAACCCTGTATGAATCGCCGCAACGACTATGTCAAGCTTCTCGAGAACCTCATCATCGTAATCGAGTGTCCCGTCTCCTTTAATATCAACCTCCGCTCCGGCAAGAATACGGAACCCGCTCATTTTCTCATTCAGCTTCCTTATTTCCGCAATTTGCGTAAGCTTTCTCTCCTTCTCCAGTCCCCCGGCTACCTTCAAGGATTCTGAATGGTCACAGATGGCAACATAACTGTAACCTAACTTCTTTGCAGACTCCACGATTTCCGGAATGGTATCCACGCCGTCACTCCAGGACGAATGAACGTGCAAATCCCCCTTGATATCACCCGGTTCAATCAGTTCCGGAAGTTTTCCGTTAAGCGCGGCTTCAATCTCACCCCGGTCCTCGCGCAACTCAGGAGCCATACACGGCAAGCCAACTCCGGCATAGACTTCTTCCTCTTCCTTACCGCCTATTCTCTTCCCGTTCTTAACACTGAAAACACCGTACTCACTGATTTTCAACCCTTTCTTGCCGGCAAGTTCTCTCAACTTTATGTTGTGTTCTTTGGAACCGGTAAAATACTGAAGAGCCGCTCCGAAACTTTCGCTTTTCACCACTCTTACATCAACCTGCACCTGATTTTCCATAATAACGCTGGATTTCGTATCTCCGTGAGCGAGCACCTGGGTAACTCCCGGCAGATTCACAAAAACATCCATGACAGGCTTCGGCTTGAGCGAGGTAACAAGGATATCAATATCGCCTATAGTCTCTTTCATCCTCCTGATGCTCCCGGCAGTTGTTATGCGTTCGACTTCATCCATCCTCCGGAGCCTATCAATGATTGACTGGCTGAGCTGATAAGCAGTGCCGAGAAGCATCCTCCCGGTTCTGCGCCGCAGGAGTTCTATTCCGCGGAGAATATTTTCCTCTGTCTTCTCTCCCATCCCCTCAAGACCTCTTACACTGCCTGCTCTGGCAGCCTTCTCCAGTTCATCGATACTTTTCACCCCGATCTTCTCGTAGAGGAGCTTTGCAGTTTTCGGTCCCACATCCGGAACGAGAAGCATTTCGACCAATCCAACCGGCAGACTCTTCTTCAATTCCTCGTAAGATTCAAGTTTCCCCGTCTCAAGCAATTCCTCTATCTTTTTGGCAATTCCTTCTCCGACTCCGGGAATCTTTCTCAGTCTCCCGCTTTCGTATATCCGCTCGATGTCTTCGGGAAGACTCTCCAGTGTCAGCACGACTTTCCTGTACGCACGCACTTTGAAGGAGTTCTCGCCCTTTATTTCCAGCATATCCGCAACGCGGTCAAAGATCTCGGCTAACTGAAGATTTCTCACATCTACTTCTTACCTGTCATTCCCGCCAGAAACTCCCTGAGTTTTGAAGCATTGGCAACAGCATACGCATCATAGTCATTATTAAAATAGACGTACACACGCTTCACCTTTTTCGTTGAAAATCCCCGGATTCTCCGCGCCCATTCTCTAAGCTCATCATCCGAATAAAGAGACTCGTAAAGACCTTCTTTCCCGTGAAACCGGACGTACGAGAAATCGGTCGTTATTTCGCAAATCTCCGGCAGCTTAGGCATGCTCACAATACAGTACGCCTTATTGTATTTACTCAAAAGAGAAAAGGTCTTAGCGGTAAGCCAGGACTCATTCCTGAACTCAACCGCCTGGTCCAAATCCTTCGGCAGGATTTGCAGGAACTCTTCCAGCAGGGGTAAATCCAGTTTCAGAGAAGGAGGAAGCTGATAAAGGACAGCGCCAAGATGTTTTTTGAGCGGCTCAATCCGTTCAAAAAACATAGAAAGGTCATCAGCAACATCTTTCATCTTTTTAAAGTGGGTTACCCGGCGCCACATCTTCAGCGTGAATTTAAAATCCTGCGGCGCTTTCCGTTCCCAGCTTTTGACCACACCCGCAAAAGGCAGACGGTAAAAAGAACTGTTGACCTCCACCGTATCGAATACCCTCGCATAATGAGAGAACCACTCCCGCTTTTCAATGTCCGGAGAATAGAACTTTCCTACCCAATGTTCATACCACCAGCCGGAAGTTCCAACCAGAAATTCCATGCGCTCCTCCCTTAAGGGCTACCGAAGAATAAGATTGGCTTTTGGCAACCCCTTAAAGCACCAACTGTCATATCTAAGATATCACAAAATTCTTCTCCGGTCAATTCTCACCGTCCTGCTGACGTAATCCCTCAGTCTTGGGTGGATTATTGTGGTGGCGGTGCGATTCATCGCACATCCAGTCGGATAAATCCGACCGCTACAATTTGCCCCCACCCTATAACTGAGGCGTTACGTTTTCAGTCATCCTTTTCTTGACTTTTGGGCAAAACATGGTAAAATGTTTCCAGAATTGGACAAATTTGGGAAATTTGGAGAATGAAATGTTCTATGTTGATAGAAAGGCACAAGAAGAAGGGTTGTCAAAAAAGACCATCTTGAAGGAAGCATTGCAGGTTTTATGCCTTGAGCACTTATATGCTCTTCCTGAAAGCGATGTAATTACTTTTCAGGGTGGAACCTGCCTTAGACTTCTCTATGGAGGTCCGCGGTATTCCGAGGATCTGGATTTCGTAGTTTCTGATATGCAGAAGCTATCCGGTTTCTATAGAAAAAGCTCTGCTTCTCTAAAGAAAATGGGGTATTTGTTTGAAGGGAAAATCTGGACGAGGATGCAGAAAGAATCCGAAAATCTGGTTTGTTGGAAAGTCTATTTCCAGCCATTGGAAGGGAATGAAAATACTTCCGTGACTGTTGAATTTGCTAATTATCCTGCATATACCTCCTCATTGGTGCCTTTGAAAATCCCCCGAGGGTACCCTTCCACCCCTTTAGTGCTGGTGCAGACAGAAACTGAGGAGGAAATCCTTGCAGATAAAATCAATGCAATTGCTGCAAGAAGATATTTAAAGGGACGCGACATCTTTGACATTTGGTTGTTAAAAAGTAAAGGAGTAAGTGTGGACGTGGAAATGGTAGAGAAAAAGTTTAGAGATTATTCTGCTCCAAAAGTTAGTATTGAGGAAAAAGTTTTGCAGTTTAGCGAAAAGAGAGTTGAGGAAGATTTAGAAAACTATCTTCCTAAAAATTATCGTGAAAAATTCCGGAGGGCAGGATACAAAATTCTACTGGAAGCTGCAAGAGAAATAGCCCTGCAGGTAGATAGGCAATTGGGATAAGCTAAGATGAAACAGTATTTTACCATCGACCGGTGGGTGGAGATTTTGCGCAAAGTAGGGAGTGAAGAAAAAGGAGGAGGGTTACTGTCTTTTGTTGTGCTCTCCAAGCTATCTGGGCTTGAAAACTTCACCCTGCGTAAGGCACTTATTCGGGCAGAGGAGAAAGGGCTGCTGGAAAGGGTAGGTTCCGGTCTATACCTCAACAAATTCGCAAGATTAACACTTGAAGAACTGGCAATGGCATTAGGTAAGCCTTGTTATGTTTCCTTTGAAAGCGCACTTTCTCACTATGGTATTATTTCACAGGAGCCTCTTGTCTTGACTTGCGCTACCACAGGCAAGCCGTACCGCAAGTCTACCCCATTAGGCGAAATTGCCTTTCGCCATATTATCAATAAGCGGTTTTGTGGATATATAGAAAACAACGGAGTCCTCCGGGCAGAACCGGAAAAGGCACTGCTTGACCTACTCTACTGGTCAAGTAAAATCAGGGGAAGGTTTCCGGATTTGGATGAGGTGAGCTGGAAGGAGCTGAAAAAGAAAAAGCTCTTCTTTTATGCAAAAAGGTTTCCTCTGAATATCCAAAAATTTCTAAAAGAAGTCACTGGCAGCCATGAGAGATAGAATACTATTAGAAGCCAAGCCTCGATGCCCGGCATTGGGGTGTCTTGACAACAACCATTTTTGTATTTGACAGCCGTCGTCTCATGTGATAGTTTACGGGTGCTTAACAAACAAAAACAGGGAGGGGAAACGATGAGAATAGTCAGAACGACGGCAGCGCTGATGTGCATTATCACCTGCCTTGCAGTGTCTGTTTATGCTAAAACAGAGACAAAAGGCGGTCTGCGGTATTCTATCAATGTAGAAAAGTTTGAAAACAGGGCCAATTGGCCGGGTCAGTGGGCTATAGCGGATACCTTCGGAGCTGTTCTTACAGATTCG
>JAUVJM010000027.1 GCA_030596585.1 bacterium | reverse complement strand
TGTCTGAAGGGATGTTTGATCTTTCTCGGAGTGTGTGTGGCTGCATTTATCGTGACGGTCAGTGTTGTCTTCTACAAGAGAGCTGCCATCAAGAATTGGGCTATAGTAAAGGCGTTTGATGCGGTGGAGACGGGGCTAATGGAAGGTCTCCCGGAAGATGTTGACGGGGAGAAGGTCAGGGAAACGCTCGACCGTCTGGAAACGGCTATTATCGAGGGAGATATTTCGGGCGAGGAACTGGAAACGGTCATGCCTGAATTCCAGCGCGCGATGAAGGACCAGAAGCTGGATGCTGAAGAGATCAATCGTCTGCTCAACCTGATTAATGAAATTCTGACAGGGGTTGCCAAAGAATAAGGAAAGGCAGTTAGAACTACTGTTCTAACTGCCTCCTGCCTGAGTTAAAAAATTATCTTCTTTTCTTCGAAGCTTTCTTTTTCGCTGCCTTTTTCTTTACCACTTTCTTCTTTACTACCTTTTTCTTCCCACGGCCGCCCCGAGCCATCTTTGCCCTCGAGATGTCGCCGTCCTTATCCACGAAGTACAGGTATCCCGACTCTTTCTTGACTCCAACTTTCGATACTTTCTGTGCCATCTATCTCACCTCCTTCAACCGACGGTAACCCCTTAATTTTCTTATGAAAAAACTACCACACTCCTGATTCTAAGTCAAGGGTTTTCTGGATTTTTATATACGATATTTTCTTTACAACGCACTTGAGCAGATATAGAATATGCTTCTAAGAAGTATGCGAAAGGCACAAAGTGACAAAGGCACAAAGGAAAAGCATTAATTCTCCGATTCCTGAGAAAACTTACAGGAACTGGGTTAGGGCGGATGGACTGGTAACTTTCCGCATCTGCGAAAAAGAAACTGATATCTTCGTTTCAGCCGGGAGTAATTTACAGAAGGAAGCACTTAAGGCTACAGTGTATTACAGACGGCAGATTGAAGACTATGTAAGTCAAAGAGAAGAGTTCAGAACCAGTTTGTGTCCACTGGAGGCTGGGCCTGATGCTCCGCCCATTGTCAGGGATATGATTACCGAATCGCGGAAAGCAGGTGTGGGTCCGATGGCATCTATTGCCGGAGCGGTTGCACAATACGTCGGGAAGGAATTATCTTCCATATCAGATGAAGTGATTGTGGAAAATGGCGGTGATATTTTCCTCAAGATTCTTCGCAGGAGAGCTGTAGCTGTCTATGCAGGGAACTCAATATTCACCGGGAAAATAGCTTTCGAGGTGGACCCTGATGATACTCCCCTCGGTATATGCACATCTTCCGGAACAATCGGTCACTCTCTGAGTTTCGGTAAGGCTGATGCTGTCGTAATTTGTTCTTCTTCTGCAGTTCTTGCTGACGCTGTAGCTACCGCGTCATGTAACCGGGTGAAGAGCATGTCCGATGTTGAAGATGCTCTGGACTTTGCGCGTTCCATAGACGGTGTGAGGGGCGTAATCGTAGTTCTCGGGGACAAGCTTGGAGTGTGGGGACGCATCAAACTTATTCCTTAACAAGCTCTTATGGAGTTAGGAAATTGGCAAAGACTTATGTACAGATCAATGAGAAAATAGCTAAAGGCGAAGCCGTTGTGGTGACTGCTGAAGAAATGACTGAAATTGTAGCGGCTGAAGGCGCCAAAAAAGCGGCTCAGGAAGTTGACGTAGTGACCACGGGCACTTTCGGTCCTATGTGCTCATCAGGCGTTTTTTTGAACCTCGGGCAAATAAAACCGAGAATGAAGTTTGAGAAAGCATGGTTGAGCGGCGTTCCGGCGTATGCGGGAATGGCGGCTGTAGACGTCTATATCGGGGCGACGGAGCTTCCCGATGATGACCCCAGAAACAAGGTCTTCCCTGGTGCATTTGAGTATGGAGGGGGGCACGTAATTGAAGATCTGGTTTCGGGTAAACCGGTGAGGCTGCGCGGTATTGCTTATGGCACTGATTGTTACCCTCGTCGCGAGATTGAGAAGACCGTTACTATACGGGATGTTCCGGAAGCTATACTCACCAATCCGAGGAATGCTTATCAGAACTACAACGTGGCGGTTAATAAATCAGACAAGGTGATATATACTTACATGGGAATTTTGCAGCCGCATATGGGAAATGCCAATTACTGCAGTGCCGGTCAGCTGAGCCCTCTTCTGAATGACCCGTTTTACAGGACTATCGGCGTAGGGACACGAATATTCCTTGGCGGGACGCAAGGGTATGTCTGGTCTGCGGGCACCCAGCACAATCCAGGCGTGGCACGTACCGAGAAGGGTTTGCCTAAAACTCCGGCGGCTACGCTTGCAGTTACAGGGAATCTCAAGGAAATGTCTCCCGAGTGGGTGCGGGGAGCAAGTCTTACCGGTTATGGAGCTACGCTCGCGCTGGGAATAGGAGTGCCCATACCGATTCTCGACGAGGAAATGGCTGCATATACTGCCGTGAGGGATGAGGACATATGTGTGCAGGTTGTGGACTACAGCCGGGATTATCCGCAGGGCAGGAACAAGGTTCTGGGGTTTGTGAACTACCGCCAGCTCAGGGATGGGAAGATAACGGTTGAAGGGAAAGAAGTCCCTACCGGCGGACTGTCGAGTTATGCGCGGGCGAAAGATATCACAAATCTCCTGAAGCAGATGATAAAGGAAGGGAAATTCTTCCTGTCGGAGCCTGTGGCACAGCTTCCGGGAGCAAAAGCATGATTAAAAAGAGACTTGTTCTCCGTTTTCCTCCGGATTTGATTGACCAACCCATAACGTATCAGTTGGTAAAGGAATACGATCTTATGGTAAATATACTCCAGGGCACCGTTACTCCGCATGAAGAAGGGCGGCTCGTAGTAGAAATAGGCGGAGAAAGAAAGGCTGTAGAGAAAGGGCTTGCTTATCTCTCGAGGCTCGGTGTGGAGCTTCAGCCGCTGGCGCGCGATGTCCACTGGCACCCGGCCAAATGCACGCACTGCACTGTTTGCGTCCCCCTCTGTCCGACAAGGGCTTTTACCGTTAGCAGGGAGAATATGACGGTCTCCTTCGACAAAAACCGGTGTATTGCCTGCGAACTTTGTGTTCGGGCCTGCCCATACAAAGCAATTGAGATTCTCTTTTAGTGCAGATGCAAACTCCTTTAGCTCCGACATGAGGCTTTTTTTATCATGATAATCATCCATTCAGAGGAAGAACTCAATTCAATCCGTGTCAGCTGCAGGATTCTATCCGAAGTTCTCGCGGAGTTAGTTAAATTTATATCTCCCGGAATAAGTACTATAGAACTGGATACAGAGGCTGAGAAAATGATTCGAGAAAGGGGAGGGGAGCCTGCTTTCAAGGGTTATCTGGGGTTTCCTGCGAGTCTGTGCGCTTCCGTCAATGAAGAAATTGTTCATGGTATCCCCGGGCCAAGAGTTCTGGAGGAGGGAGACATAATAAGTCTGGACATAGGCGTGAAGCACGACGGTTACTTTTCCGATACGGCGGTTACGCTGGGAGTTGGCAGAATAAGCTCAGGATTACAGAGACTTTTGAGAGTTACACGGGAAGCATTGTTTGAAGGGATAGGAAAAGTTAGGGAAGGCAACCGCCTTTCAGACATATCGCATGCCGTACAGTCCCGCGCCGAGAAAGATGGATATTCCATAGTCCGGGATTTTGTGGGACATGGAATCGGAAGCAGTCTGCATGAAGAACCACAGATTCCGAATTTTGGAGAGCCGGGCCGCGGACCCAGGCTGAAGCCGGGTATGGTCCTGGCGATTGAACCGATGGTGAATGTGGGGACATATAACGTCCGCATCAAGAAGGACGGATGGACTGCTGTCACCTCTGACGGTCAGCCATCGGCACATTTTGAACACACGGTTGCTGTTACGGATGGGGATCCCGAAATCCTGACGAGCTGGTAGTTAGTCTGCATCTTGTCATTCTGAGGAGTCCCGAAAGCGTTCGGGACGACGAAGAATCTCCTGAGATTCTTAGCTGACTGAAACGGATGTGCTCAGAATGACACATCAGTGTTAATAATCCGGGTTGTGGATTGCTGTATGAAAGAGAGGTTGAAACAGTTTCTGCTGTATGTCGTAAGTACGAGAGAGAAGCGGTTCCTCGTATATTTTTTTCGCCCCTTGCTATGGTTTCTCTCGATGTTGTATCTCGGCGTTATTACGTGCAATTCCGCAAAAAAGGAGAGAGAACTATCCTGCCCGGTGATAAGTGTGGGTAATCTTGTCCTCGGCGGGACGGGGAAAACTCCGGCAGTGGAAATGCTGGCACGAATGATTAAGGCGATGGGATACAAAGCAGCTATTCTGAGCAGGGGATATGGAGGAAAACCAGCGAGAGCTGTGGCAGGTCTTAGCATAGTATCGGACGGCGAGCGGGTTTTGCTCGGAGCGGAGGAAGGGGGAGATGAGCCACGGGTCTTGGCGGATAACCTCCCCGGCGCGGTGGTACTCGTGGGAAAAGACCGGTTCCGCACGGGCAGTTACGCCATTAACAATCTCGGGGCAAGTGCCGTTATTCTTGACGACGGGTACCAGCACACGGCTTTGAAGAGGGATCTTGATATAGTAACTCTTGACAGCAGTTGTCCTTTTGGGAACGGTCATCTCTTCCCGAGAGGTACGCTTCGTGAGCCGGTGGAGGGATTGAAGCGTGCTGACCTTTTCCTGCTTACGCGTGTTGATATGGCAGCTTCCATGGGTTCTTCTGTCGAGGACCTCCGACGGAAGCTCAGGTCAGTCAATCCGGCAGCTCCCGTTTTGGAGAGTGTGCATTTGCCTGTGTATCTTGAGAACGTCATAACGGGTGAGCGTCTGGAGCTGGAGTTTCTTACCGGCAGGAATGTCTTTGCTGTCTCCAGTATTGGAAACCCGCAGTCTTTCGAGAAGACACTGAGGAATCTCGGCGCGAGGCTGGTGGATGAATTCCGTTTCGCTGACCATCACAGGTATACACCCGGTGAAATTGCAAGAATACGGTGCATGGCGCAGGAAAAAGGCGTTCGCATCTGGCTCACCACGCAGAAAGATGTTGTGAGACTTGAGCCGTTCAGGAATTCTTTTGTGACAGGCGAAGCTGTTGATGTTCTGGCACTCGTCATTGAATTGAAGATTGTCAGGGGAAAGAAAATCCTTGAAGATATGGTAAAATCCCTGTTTGAGAAAACGCAGCGGCAAAGCTGTAACGATTAAGCTATTGCAAGTGGCAAGCTCAATTGTAGTTGCAGAGCTTGCTCTGCAAGCTTGCTTTGCTTCTCAGAATGACATGTGCTGGCGCAGTTGACCGAATAAATACAGGTAGCCGCAGGCGCTTGTTCTCGTATGCTTAAAGCGGGGATTAGCCTGCGTTAGCTTCAGGAGGAAGTATGAATAGGAAATTAGTAATGAATCGCTGGATTGTGATTGTTTTTCTTGCCTGTATTGTTCTCGTTTCCGGTGCATGTGCCGGGGAGCTTTCCGTTCGCAGCGAAATCCTTCAGGATTTGTACGATAAGCGGACCCAGCTTGCGTGCAGGGTCTCGATATTGGAGGCTTTGACTGCCATGTCGTGTGAAAAGGAGATTACCTTCGCTCCTTATGTAGAAGGGACGTACGACTTTTTTCTTGGTGGAGTCAGCAAGATCGAGGCGGGGCTGACTGCAGAGATGTGTTTCCTTGAATTCCTATATGCTTCTCTTTCTGGACAGTATGTCTCTGTGAGCGAGAAAACATCGCTTGCCGAGCAGTACGTGTCAACCAATTCCGATGGGGATGATGTAGAACTAATTGGGCAGATTGGATTCAGACTGCCTCTGCCTTTGAGGATACTTGAGTTCTCCGGGGCTGAAACCTATGTGTTTGAAGTCGGGAGGATGCGCGGAACAAGGAACGAACTCACCGCGGCATTGGAAGTTGGTCTTCTGCCTTTCGATCTGGGACTCAGGTGGAGGCATCTGGACACCATTCGCGGGCCTGATACGGACGAACTTGCTCTCACATTCAAGCTCGCTTTCTGATGACTAAGATAGGAAATTACGCGTCAGTTCTTGCTGTGTGGTCTGTGCTGAAGGTGGCTGGTTGTCTTCCATGGAAATGGGCGCAGATTTTTGGGAGGCTGTTGGGGGAGCTGGCGTATAGGTCCTCGAGGAAGTATCGCCGAATTACGCTGAGCAATCTTAAACTTGCTTTTGGCACCGACAAGGAGAAGTCTCAGCTATCGGGGATTGCCAGAGAAACCTGCGTTAATCTCGGGAAAGGTTTGTGTGAAGCGTTAGGTTCTATACACGTTACCCAGAACAGAATGCGGAAACTTGTGAAATTGAACGGCAAGGAGAATCTTGACCTTGCTCTTGAAAGCGGTAAAGGCGTTATTGCCTTCAGCGCTCATCTGGGAAGTTTTGCTCTGATGGGGATAAGGCTTGCGGCTGAAGGTTACCCGTTCAGCTTCATTTTGCGTGACCCTGAGTCGAAACAGGTAGCAAGGATTTTTCGTTACGTGGCCGGGCAAAAGGGCGTCGGAATCATTTCGGCTATGCCTCGGAAGAAGGCAATAGCCGAATCACTGAAACACTTGCGCCAGAATCGAATTGTATGTATACTCGGTGACCAGCGGGAACTCCATAGTGGTGTGTCAGTGGATTTCTTTGGCCATCCTGCAGGCACGGCAACCGGACCTGTGGTTTTGGCTATGAGGACCGGGGCGAGTATTGTGCCCATGTTTTCTGTGCGGGAGCCAGGTGACAGTCACACAGTAATGATAGAACCTGCGTTCGAACTGGTTCTTTCGGGAGACAAAGAAAAAGACACGTATGTCAACACTGCCATGTTGAGCAAAATCGTTGAGGATTATGTTGCCCGGTATCCTTCACAGTGGTTCTGGCTCCACGAGCGGTGGAAAAATCCAAAAGTCTGAGGTCTGAAATGAAGTGGTTGTTCCATTACATGAGTGCATATAAGTGGCGCATGGCGGCAGCTTTTGTCTGTATGCTCTTCTTTGCGCTTTTTTCCGCTATCTCAATATGGATGCTCAAGCTGCTGATTGACAAGATATTCACTGCGGATGAGATTGTTACTCTTGAAGTTCCGTTATCGGATTATTGTCTGACTCTCAAGAGAACCGTTCTGGTTAAGGCTCTTGCTGCTTTTGTCGTCGCCATTGTATTTCTTAAGGGGATTGCCGGATACGGGCAGACTTATCTCATGCGTTTCACTGCATACAAGGTTATAAACGACCTCCGGAATGACTTGTATCGGAAGGTTACGGAACTCAGCCCCGGCTTTTTTACCCGGCGCAAGACGGGCGAGCTGATATCAAGGTTTACGAACGATCTCAACGTTATCCAGTTGTCTATAGCGGAATCCCTTGCGAGTATTATGCGCGAGCCTGTGACTATCGTCGTGTTTCTCTTTCTTATTTTCTATCTCAATCCGGGACTGGCGATTATTTCTCTGGTGATTTTTCCGCCGGTTGCCGTTCTGATTAAGAAGTTTGGTGAGAGGGTAAAGAAGATTACCGGCGAGTCACAGTCGAGAATTGCCGATATTACATCCGTACTTCAGGAAACCCTGTCGGGGATGAGGGTTGTCCAGGCTTTTGGTATGGAGGAGTATGAAAGGGAGAGGTTCTCTAAAAAAACGGGGATGTTTTTCAACACGATAATGAGGTCGGCGCGGGTTTATCTTGTTTCATCACCTGTGATGGAATTCTTGGGTGCGGTTGGGATAGCAATTATAATACTCTATGCCGGGTATGCGGTTGTGCCCGGTTCGGAAAAGGCAATGACAGCGGGCGACTTTGTTGCTTTTCTGGGAGCGGTTTTTTCCCTCTATGCGCCGTGCAAAAACCTGGCCAGAGCCAACAACATGATGCAGCAGGCGAGAGCGGCTTCAGCAAAAATTCTTGAAATACTTGATATCGAGTCCGAGGTCAAGGAATGTGAAGGTGCTGAATCTCTCCCCGGGTTAGAACGGGAGATAAGGTTCAACGATGTATCTTTTTCGTATTCAGGCGGGAAAAGGCTGCTTGCCGATGTGAATCTCAGGGCCGGGGTGGGAGAAATTATAGCCATTGTGGGAACGAGTGGTGTCGGAAAAACAACTCTCGTGAATCTCATCCCGCGGTTCTATGATTGCCTCTCCGGTTCGATAACTTTCGATGGGAAGGACATAAGGGACGTCACGATTAAGTCTCTGCGGAAGCAGATCGGCGTAGTTACCCAGGAAGTGATTCTATTCAATGATACCGTCCTGAATAACATACGTTATGGGAATAGCGGCATTTCGGAAGAAGAAGTAATTGAATCGGCACGCGCCGCAAATGCCCACGGCTTTATTGAAAATCTGCCGAGCGGATATGAGACGGTCGTCGGAGATAGGGGTGAGCTTGTCTCCGGGGGCGAGCGTCAGAGGATTGCAATTGCCAGGGCTATATTGAAGAACCCTGCGGTTCTGATACTTGACGAGGCTACTTCCTCCCTTGATTCTGAATCCGAGATGCTGGTTCAGGAAGCGGTTAACAACCTTATGAAGGATAGGACGGTATTTGTAATCGCGCACAGGCTTTCCACTATAAAACACGCACACCGGATTATTGTTCTCGACAAAGGCAGAATTGTGGAATCCGGCATCCATGAAGAATTGATGAAAAAAGAAGGGATTTATAAGCGGCTGTACGATTTACAGTTCAGGAGCAGGACCTGAGACTTCAGATTTAGGAAAAGCCTGTTAGGTCTCTGGTCTATTAAGTTGTCGGAAGTGATTGTAGTTGCAGAGCTCCGAAAGCCTTCGGAGAGGCAAAGTGAACTTTGCAACTACTATGGTCCAATGCTCAAATCACACATAATAGTAAGGGTGCCTAACTGGGTAGGGGATGCCGTTCTCTGCACGCCGGCATTGACGGCGCTGAAGAATGCAAATCCTTCGGCCATAATCTCTGTCCTTGCTGTGAGAAGAGTGAGTGAGGTTTTTCTTCATAACCCTTGTGTTGATGAGATAGTTACACTGCCGGGGAGGAAAGGTTTATCCTACTGGCTGAAAGCCATGGAGTTGAGGAAGAAGAAATACGACCTCGGGATTCTTTTCCCCAATTCGTTTTCTTCAGCCCTTTTTTTCCGTCTCTCAGGCGTGCCGAGAATCTCGGGCTATCGCAGGGACGGAAGAGGATTTCTGCTGACAGATGCTGTTGAGGTTACGGAGGAACTGCTTGGGAGCCATCAGGTGGACTATTATCTCAATCTCATCAGGAATGATATCGGGCAGAGTGAACTTGTGTGGGCGGTAAGTGAAGAGGAGAAGAGTGAAGCTAAGACGCTTCTTAGAGAAAGCGGTGTTTCCGCTGATGATGTATTGGTGGGAATCGGTGCTGGGGCAGCTTTCGGGCCTGCGAAAAGGTGGCCTCCGGAATACTTTGCGGGGCTGGCAGACGAGCTGATCAGGAAGTATTCAGTGCGGATTTTACTCTTCGGTGTCGGTGCGGAGAAGGGAATTGCATCCCAAATCTGTGATAGTATGAGGGAGAGACCTCTCAATCTTGTGGGCAGGACGAACTTACGTCAGCTCGGAGCATTGCTTAGTGTGTGCAGGCTTCTTGTCAGTAATGACAGCGGAGTTATGCACGTGGGGGCGGCGGTAGAGACGTCTCTGGTCGCCGTGTTTGGTTCGACGGACCCCGGCCGTACTGGACCCCGGGGTAGCGGGCGCAGAGTCATCTATAAAGGGCTTGATTGCAGTCCCTGTTTTGCGAGAAGATGTCCCCGTGGAGATTATAAATGTCTGCGGGAGATAAAAGTGGGAGATGTGCTCCTTGCGGCGGAGGAAGAGCTGGAAAATGCCTGACAAAATTCCCGTATCAGTATGTATCATCACATACGACGAGGAAGAGAATATTCGCCGGTGTCTTGAGTCTGTTGCCTTGGCTGACGAAATCATCGTTGTGGATTCATTGAGTGATGACAAAACGGTTGAGATATGCAAAGAATTCACGGATAAGGTAATCCAGCGGTCGTGGAAGGGGCAGATTGACCAGAAGACTTTTGCTTTGAGCTGCGCGCACCATGAGTGGGTCTTGCTGATTGATGCAGATGAGAGGTTGTCGCCCGGGTTGATTGAAGAAGTGAAGAGGGAGCTGTCGGAGGATAGGAAGGATTGGGACGGTTTCTATTTTCCGAGACGGGTCTATTATCTGGGCCGCTGGATCAGTCATGGTGAATGGTATCCTGAGTACAAACTGCGCCTTTTTAGGAAATCGAAGGCGCGGATAGGGGGGGAAGAACCGCACGACAGGGTAGAGTTTGTTGGGAAAGGGCGTGTGAAGTATCTGAAAGAAGACCTCTGGCATTTCACCTACAAAGATATTTTTGCCCAGGTAGCCCAGTTGAACAATTTTTCTTCCATCTCTTCCAAGGAAATGGTGAAACGGGGCAGGATATTCCATATCGTGCAAATTCTCCTGCGCCCGCCGGCGAGATTTATCACCGGATACATTCTGAGAGGCGGGTTCAGAGACGGTATTGCCGGATTCATAATTGCGGTGGTTTCTTCCTTCTCCGTTTTCCTGAAGTATTCCAAATTGTGGGAACTGAGAAAGGTTTCAAGGCGTTCAAGTGATGAAAAGATTAGTCCGATATTGTGACCATTTCATATACGGATGTCTGCTGCTGTTCGTATTCACGGTACCGCTCTCGATAGCGGTTTCGGAAGGGCTGTTTGTTCTCGGCCTGGTGGGGTGGGGAGTAAAGGTTGCTTTCGAGAGGAAGCTTCACTGGCGAAGAACACCGCTTGACTTTCCTATTCTGTCCTTCGTGGCGGTTGCTTTTCTGAGTTCGTTCTGGGGCGTGGATGTCAGAAATAGTCTGATTGGATTCAGGACTTATGGTCTCATTCTCATCATATATCTTCTTTCCAACAGTGTAAGCGAGTCCGGTAAAGGGAAAATACTCGTGTGGAGTCTCATAAGCGGCGCTTCTGTTCTGTCGGTTTTCACGGTCATTGACCGCTTGTCAATGGTTGCCTCCGGCCTGGATCCGGTGCAAGCCGGGAGCATGAGTGAGGCGGGGCAGCTATTGATTGTCATCGGAATCACCGTAGCCTTCCTGCTTTATCAGAAAGGGAGAAGGGCAAGAATGCTGCTGCTTCTTCCCCTCCTGATCATGGTTCTCGCCGAGGTTCTCAATTTCAAACGCGGCTCGTGGGTAGCATTGATTTTAGTCCTGATTATTCAGGGATGTGTCAAATCCCGGAAGATTATTCCGGTAGTAGTCGTTCTATCAATAGCAATTTCATTCCTCTACCAACCGGCGAGAGAGCGGCTCCTGGATCTCAGGGATGAATTTTCGCCGCTTCGCGGCGGGAGGGTTGCCATGTGGGAAACTCTCCCTGCAATAATGAGAGACCATCCCATGGGGGTTGGAATAGACAATGTCGGCAGTGTCATGTATCGCTATAACCCTGAGATTGAAAGGGGGCGCGATCATCTCCATAGCACCTGCCCGCAGATATTTGCGGAGATGGGTCCTCTGGGACTTGCGGCATTTGTGTGGTGGATGGTCGTTTTCATCAGGGTATCACACGGTACCTTTCGCAGGATCGGAGATGAGAATCCTTACGAGAAAGCGCTGGCACTCGGGATTTTCTCCGCGTTTATCGGTTTTCTGATAAACGGCATTGTTGAGTTCAATTTTGGAGATTCAGAAGTCGTGATGATAATCTATTTCCTGATGGGATTAACGCTGCTTCAAAGACAGACAACAGAAGACAGACCACAGTTAACAGACATCAGACCAAAAGCAAAAACAAAGCACCAAGGTCTGAAATCTGAAGTCTGAGGTCTGAAGCCGTCCCGAATGCTTTCGGGACGGAGAGGCACGTACCCTAAAGGGTGCGACTACCGGGTAGCCGCAGGCTTTAGCCTGCGTTAGCTTATTGTCTATAGTCTGAGGTCTGAAGTTTGAAAATTCTCATAATAAAGCTCGGTTCTCTTGGAGATATTATCCACACTCTGCCTCTGGTAAACGCACTGCGGGACGATTTGCCTCACGTCTGTGTGGACTGGGTCGTTGAGAGGAAATTTTCCAGTCTGCTTGATGGACATCCTGCGGTTGATGAGGTAATTGCTTTTGATAGAGGCAAATCTGCTGTTTGCACCTTTCGCTCTTTCGTCAGGGTTATCAGGAGACTGAGGAACAGGACATATGACGTCCTTATGGATCTGCAGGGCAATCTCAAGGGAAGTGCCATTGTCTTCTTGAGCGGGTGCTCCCGCAGGATGGGGTTTGGGCGGGGAAGTTCCCGGATAGAGACGGCGAGTACCTTTTTCACTAACTGGAAAATTGTTGAAGACGGTGCTCATATAATAGAACGGAACCTGTCTTTTGCCAGGGCTGTGGGAGCAGGAGCGGAAAACGTATCGTTCAGGATTCCGGTGTCCGCTTTGGCAAGAGAGCAGGTAGAAAGCTTTCTGATATCAGAGAATATTCATGAAAAGCGCCTGGCGATACTACATCCGGGAGTAACCTGGGTCACTAAAAAGTGGCCATTGAGAAGATACGCTTCTCTTGCTGAGGAGATCACAGAGAGGTTCCCCGATACAGCTGTTGTCGTCAGCACCGGACCCGGCGAAGAAGCTCTCGGCGCTGAGTTGAAAGGAACCTGCAGGGCAAAGATAGTTCTTGCAGGTAATATGAGCTTGCCCCAGCTAACGGCTTTGCTTGACAGATGCGAAATTTTCGTCAGTTCGGATACGGGACCCTTGCATCTGGCGGCCGCTCTCGGCAGGAGGGTGATAGGGCTATACGGTCCTACTGACCCGGCGCGCAACGGGCCCTACGGCGAAGGGAACTTTGCGGTTTCGGCGGGTAAGGCATGTTCAGGCTGTTGGCACCGGAGTTGCCGCGATCTCAGCTGCATGAATGACATTGATGTCCATGAGGTCATGAAAAAGGTATCAGCATGTCTCGCTTAGTCTTGCACCTACGTGTAGGGGTTGGCTTGCCAACCCTTAATTCTTTGAAAAGCAGTATAAATTCTGTATAATCTAATGATATAATGGCGGAACTCGGAGGCAGCGGAGATATGGTTAGCCGATTAAGTGAACTTCTCGGGCGGCGGGAACTGATAAGAAATCTCGTACTGAGACAACTGAAGATCAGGTACAAGAGCTCTTCCCTGGGTTTTTTGTGGTCTTTGCTTAATCCCCTTATTATGGCGCTCGTTTACTGGGTTGTCTTCTCAAGTATTTTCGCCGGAGCGCGGGGGGCGGGCATAGAGCATTATGCGGCATATCTGGTATCCGGTCTTTTTGCATGGAACTTTTTCGCTGGCTCTATCAGCGATTCAGCGAACGCTTTTGTGGGGAATGTCAGCTTGGTGAAGAAAGTTTATTTCCCGAGAATTATTCTTCCGCTTTCAGCCGTTCTTACCAACCTGGTCAATTTTATTCTCTCGCTTGTAGTTGTTTTCATCCTCCTGTTTGCATGGGGAAGGCCGCTGGGTTTTTCTCTGGTCATGCTTCCGCTGTTGATGTTGATTGGATTTATGCTGGCGGCAGGCTTGTCTTTCTTTCTATGCTGTCTGAACGTTCTTTTTCGCGACGTGGAGCACATCCTGCAAGTTGTCTTATTTGCAGGTTTCTTTCTCACGCCGGTTATCTATCCATACAGTCGCGTTGTTACGACTCCTAAACTGCATCTGCTGTATTTTCTTAATCCTATGGCTTCTCTGATTGTGTGCTATCAAAATGTTCTCTATGATGGTGTGTTTCCGCCGCCTGCGTTTGTGTGCGTGCCGCTCGTATTCTCAATAGTGTTATTGGTATCGGGCTACTGTTTCTTGACGAAAGTTGAGGCAATGGTCATTGACCAGCTATAAGGACAGTGATATGAGTGTTATTTCACTCAAGGGTGTTACAAAGAAATATCTTATTCAGCGGGGAAAAGAACCCACTTTCAAAGGGGCAGTAATGGACTGGATAAAAAGGCGGGGGGCTTTCGTTTCTTTTCCCGCTCTTGAGGACGTCAGCTTCAATGTGGAAAGGGGCGAGACTGTCGGCGTTATAGGAGAGAATGGCTCGGGCAAAAGCACTTTGCTCGGGGTTGTAGCCGGAATTGTGAAACCTACTTCCGGTGATGTGAGAGTAGAGGGCACTGTCGCAACGCTGCTGGAGCTCGGGGCCGGGTTTCACGGGGATTTGAGCGGGCGGGAGAATATTTATCTTAACGGGTCAATACTCGGGTTCTCAAAAAGGGAGATGGAAGAGAAGTATAATGCAATAG
>JAUVJM010000041.1 GCA_030596585.1 bacterium | reverse complement strand
TTTCGAGTCCATTCCTGATACCTCTTTTCGACATAATCATGAATTTCCTGTTTGAAGACATTCGTATCAAATTGAAGAGCATGGTTACGTATTAATTCCGGGTCAAAGTCCATTTTCTGGAACTTGCCGACGGCATCTATTAGAGAAAAAGAACTTTGTTCGCTAAAGAATATCCCGGTCTTGCCCTCAACCACTGTCTCAAGGAACCCTCCGCGCCCGTAGGCAATAACCGGGCGGCCTGCGGCCTGAACCTCAAGAGGAGCAATCCCGAAATCCTCAACTCCTGCAAAGACCAATGCCCGGCACCGTTGATACAGTTTGAGAAGTTCATTATCCGAAACCTCACCCAGAAATTCAACATTGCGTTTTGCTTTTCTCTGGATTTCCTTTCTCAGAGGTCCCCCGCCAACTACCTTGAGAGGAAGACCAAGCTTGTTGAAAGCATCCACCACTATCTCAACTCTTTTGTAAGGCACCATAGCAGAAACGACCAGAAAGAAATCGCCCCGGTCATCTCCCGGTATAAAGAATGATGTATCCACAGGAGGATGGATAACCTGAGCCTCACGGCGGTAATACTTCTCTATTCTGCGTGCCACATTATCGGAAATCGCAGCAAAGCAATCAACCCGCCTGCTGCTTGCCACATCCCATACCCGCAGGTAATTCATAACCGGCCGGATGATGCTCCTCTCAACACAGCCGACTCTGTCCTTACCGAAGTATTCCTCGTACATGTCCCACGCGTAGCGAAGCGGAGTATAGCAGTAACATATATGAAGCGTATCCGAAGTGGTCAGAGCCCCCTTTGCCACACAGTGACTGCTGCTTATGACCACATCATATTCCCTCAAGTCGAACTGCTCAACAGCTGTGGGAAACAAGGGAAGATATCTACGATACATCCTGAGAGAAAACGGCAGTTTTTGAAGAAACGAAGTTCTGATTTTTCTCTCATTTATTGCCTTACTCATCCTCGGCGGATTATAGAAAAGGGTATAGATCGGAGCGTCAGGATACAGCTCGCAGAGGATTTCCAGCACCCTCTCCCCGCCCCTCATTCCGGTTAACCAATCGTGGACAATGGCAACTTTCACTGTTTCACCGTCAATCTCAGGATATGCCTCTAATTATACAACTTCTCGTCAAGCGAGGGAAACTTTTTATCCACTTTCACCACAGGGCATGCACAAGAATAAGATTGACTTTTGGAGTCCAAGATTTGAGGCCAGTGCAAGGCGCGACGAGGGCAGTGTGCCCTCTGCGACACATAACCGAGGAGCAACGCCGCAATGGCCCAAAGATGGGACTCCCCGAAGGGCCGGGTCGCTTTTGGGCTGCGACTGCGTCGCTCATCCCTTGCGTAGCGCTTTGACTACGCAACACTCTTCGCTCCTTGTCTCGCTCCAAAATCACCTCCGGCAAAAGTCAATCTTATTCTTGTGCAAGCCCATAGACGGATATCGTCCTTTTCGCCGTCTCAGCCCATGAGAATTGACCTGCGCGTTTCCTGCCCTCGGCCTTGAACTTGTCTCTGAGAGAGCAATCCGTGAAGAGACGCCATATCGCATTTGCAAAAGCTTCAACATCTCCGGGATTACACATAATAGCTGCTTTGCCCAGCACTTCCGGGAGAGACGCCGCATTGGAGCTGACAACCGGCACTCCACAGGCAAAAGCTTCGAGAGGCGGCAAACCAAAACCTTCATAGAGAGAAGGAAAAACGAAAACGCTGGCGCAGTTATAAAGAAGGGGAATCTCATCGTCCGGAATAAACGGCAGGAACCTGACCCACGCCTGCATTCCGTCATCAAAAACCTGTTTCGCCAATTTCCCGGGGACGGGACTGCCCCCAGTCGTCATAACCAGTGTTTCTTCAATCTTCTTCTCCGCTTTGAGAAGCTTGAATGCCCTGAGAAGCGTTGTCAGATTCTTGTGTGCCTTCAGGTTTCCCGCATACAGAATGAAACTCTCCGGGAGACGGTACTTCTCCCTGAATTCGGAAAGCAAATTCTCATCCTCAATCACACGGAATCTCCCGTCAACCCCCAGCGGAATAACTCTTATTTTCTCAGCAGGGACATCCAGTCGTTCAATCAGGTCAGCTCTCGTATTCGCGGAGCTTGTTATAAGCCTCGCCGCTTTCCTCGCCGCTGCCTTTAGCATGTACCTTGCATAAAGATGAGCTTTTTTTGAAGGAAGATATTCCGGAAACCTGAGGTGGATAATATCATGGATGGTAACTACAAGTTTCCCCCTGCAGAAAAGAGGCGCATTATAGTGAGGAGAATGAAAAATAGCCGCTCTCCCTATTCTTGGGGGGAGGAGCAATTGCTCGGCAATGCTGTATATGGGAACGGTTAGCTTTCGAACATTGAATGCTTGGTATTCCTCAAGCTCAGAAGGGTCTCCGAATACGGAGAACTCACCGGCAGACGGCATCTTCCGGTACTCGTCGAGAAGAGACCTGATATATGTACCTATCCCGGAATAACGTATCATCCGGGCATCAATTGCTATACGAAGCATTGTTCTTACTCCATTATCGAAGCTCTATCTTTCTATTTTCCGACATTTTTTCAGTTTTTCAAAAAATTCAAGAAAAACATCGAACTGTTTCCTTTTATCAAAATTGGAAATGACATATCCCCTCGCTTCATCTCCGATTTTTTTTAGATTCCCCTTATCGGAGGCAAGTTTTATTAACCCTCCAGACAGCTGATCGACTTGACCCGGTTCGACCATATACCCTGTTTCCCCGTCCAGTACCAACTCCGGCACGCCTGCCATCTTCGATGCAACTACGGGTATTCCCATAGCCATTGCTTCAAGGAGCACATTTGGCAATCCCTCCTTGTAGAGGCTGGGTAAAGCAAGTATGTCCATCCTTCCGTATGTGTAGACCGGTTCCCTGGTAAACGGAAAGAATGTGATATTATCCTCAAGATTCATATCAATTCTTTTTCTTTTCAACAACTCTTCGTCAGGACCGTCTCCAACGATCATTAGATGAATATCGGGGAAAGGACCTGCTATTATCTTTTTCAGAGCTTCAAAGAGGACAGATTGTCCTTTCCGGCGCTCAAGTGATCCCACGCATCCTATCACCGGATAACTGTTTTTAAAAAGAGGGTAGAGTTCTTTTGCTTTATCTGTAATTTCCCGTGACGGTGTAAAGGATGATATATCCGTCCCCTGATAGATTAAGTCCACTTTTTCTTCCGGCAATCCGTATTCTTCTATAAGATATCTTCTTGCAAAATCGGTAATGGTGATGACATGGGTATTTATGCAGGAGTCAGAGAAGTAAAATTCTTTTTTATATTCAGGAACAATAGTACCGGTCTTGGGAACCAGGATAGTTGGAAGATTGAAATGTTTGATCACTTTTGTGCCGAAAACAGAACAGTGAAAACCTTTTCTGGGCGGGTGAACAGTGCATACGGCAACATCACAATCTTTAAGTGCATCTCCCCATATTTGCATCTCCCCGGCAGGTTCATCTATTACTTTCTCATAATCGTATGTTACCACCTTCGCCCCGGTTTTTTTACACTCATTCGACACCCATGTATCATGGGGAGTCAGAACCGTTACATCGTGTCCCTTTCCGATAAAAACTTTTGCCGCTTCAACTACCCATATTTGTGTCCCCCCATGGAGAGGAGTATCCTCTATGAACCCTATTCTCATTTTGCAGCCTTTTGGTTTTCCAACCTCAGAAAAAGATCATTAAAAGTTTTTTTCATTCTCCCGCAACCATAGCGTTCTTTTACAGCTCTCCTGTTATGTTCTGTTTTTTTTCTTTGCCTCGGCTCGATTAATAATTCTGTCAATTTTTTGAGAAAAGAGTCGGGAAAGTCCCCTTCGGGAAATTCTATATAAACTATCTGAAAATCCGGATCGAGGTGTTCTCCCACAACTTCCGAAAAAACCTGCTGTGGATGATAACGGCTGCAGATTATTGGGATGCCTGCAGCTCCCGACTCGATTATGGGAAGTCCTCTCCCCTCCGTTTCACTGGGGAAAAGGATCACAGCAGCAAGACGATAAATATCTTCGATTTTCAGTTTCACAAAACCCTTATCCTTGAAACAGGAATGTTCCTCATTCCCCACAGAAAAGGCTAAGAATATCCTCTTTGCGAAAGAGTTTCTCACCGAGGATAACAATTTAATATAGGCATCCAATACCAGCTCAAGGGCTCCCTGATGTTCGATTGGCACAGGGCCTGTTATATGAAGCAGTATTTTTTTTGATCTGTTCTTGCCGAAATATTCTTCAAAAGGTTTGAACAATAAAAGTTTTTCCAATAAATCGATATCCCTCTCTATCCTTTTCCTTGCAATAACCCTTGTAGGCTGCAAAAAATAGAAAATATCAGGCGATGTCAAGTCGAGTGAAGATCTGTTGGAATCACTTAAAACAACGGGGTGTTGACATTCCATCCAGTGAGATAGATTTGATAAATGCACTTTCACCGGAACAGGATTAATCAAAGCTTCTCCTCCTGATAATATATGCGCCATTCTTGACCGGATCGATCTAAGCTCTTCTCTGCCTGGATCCCGGAAGAATAGACTGCTTATACTCGTCGAAAGCTCTGAAACTTTTTCCGGTTCAAAATTGAAGTGATCTTTCAGCTTTGACGATTGGAGGCGATTAATATTGACCTGGAGCCACCTTTTTCCATCCCATGGATAGATCGCCTCGAATAATCTGAAAAAATCTTTGCATTTCCGGTTGCGGAAAAAATGGTCCCTGACTCCGGAGGGTTCTCCCTTTTTCCTATCCTCTTCAGGCTTGCCGCCTTCCCAATAAAAATCGTGGTTTGAATTTATAACAAAAAGGCCGAGATATTCACTTACAATTATTGCTGCCAGGCAAAATGCAAGATTCCCGGGGTTTGAACAGATATTAACAGGGATTATCAGGGAAATATTGTTTTTTGAAATATATGATCCCATTCTCTCCGCTAAGGAAACCGTCTGTTTCCAGATTTCTTTTGGGAGTTTGTTTGAAGCCCTTTCTTCCTCACTCCAGGCAACACCAAAGAGTTCCCTGAACCATTTCCCTCCATCCCACTTATCCCAGCCATTGGAGCCTTTCAGATGATATCTTTTCCAACGTGGAAGCAGGACGGTATTGGCTCCCTCATGAAAATCTCCGCCGATAAAATGAATCGGTACCGGAGAATCGACGGGAAAAAGAGCTTCGATACTCCGAGCATATTTTGTTATCTCTATTGAAACTCCATCTATCCCATAATCGAAAGTAATAAAGGCTACCCCTTTGATAAATTGGCTAAAACTTCTATTTGAAATTTCCCCTCTCTTTTCCTCCTTTGTTTTCAGCTTTATTAAAAGATCGTATATTTCACTCCAGTTTTGCGGATTTGAGCTTTTCAGATCTGCCATCATATATTCATAATTCATTTGGCTCATATCTTATTTTCCCCCACGGTTATATTAGAGCATAGGGAAACATATTTCAAGGAAATATAGGGGACATTTTTTTCTTCACATGCCCTCTAAAACGTGATATAAGCTCTCAGAAAGTAAAAAACTGAGCCGTTAAATTACTATCAATCAAATCAATGCAGGTAGAAAAATCAAACCACCGTTTACAAACTTAGAAATCAAAGCCGTTGCCTTCGACTACGGAAATACGCTGATTGAATTCGGCCCGCGTCAGGTCGAACGTCAATATGCCATTCTGGTGAAGGCCCTAACCCGGATGTTCGGGACATGTGATACGGAACATCTGAAAACGGTACGGGACCGCCAGATTGTTGCGCCTTTCAATAACGGCTACAGGGAAAACAACCTCAGAACCGTTTGCGGAGAGCTGATTCGCGAAATCTATGACCTTGCCCCGAGCAAGCGTCAGATAGATGAGCTTATGCAGGTGCGCTATGATTCGTTTCTACAAGCGATCGAACTCCCTGACGGGGTACTCCCCCTGCTGGAAAAACTTCGCCGGAGATACCGCCTGGCATTGCTCTCAAACTATCCCAGCAGACAATTCCTGATTGACAGCCTCGCCAAGATTGGATTGTCCGATACCTTCGAGGCAGCCGTCATCTCAGGAGACGTCGGATACGTGAAACCTCACCCCAAACCTTTCCAAACCCTGCTCAAGCATCTTGACCTTCCACCCGCACAATGCATCTATGTCGGCGACAATTGGTTAGCCGACGTGCAGGGCTCCAAACGCATGGGCATGTCTGCAATTTTCACCACCCAATACGAACCGTACGAGCGTTTCACTCCGGCTGACGGAGACCACCAACCGGACGCACGCATCAAACACCTCAACGAACTCGAAGAATTGCTATTGCGTTGATGGTGAACATTCACTAGTGATTAGCAACGTTAATTTTTGTCATTCCCCGACTTGATCCCCCGATCAAGTCGGAGGACGGAATCCAAAATACAGTTATACTCTCTGGATTCCCGCTTTCGCGGGAATGACAAGAAGGGGTGGGAATGAACACACAATGACGGAATCAGCGGATTGCTTCCATTGGGCTTACCCCTGCGCAAGCTCCATGTACACTTTAAGCACTTCCTCAGCACATTTTTCCCAGGAAAACTTCCGAGCCTGTACAATCCCCTTGCTTATCGCACGCTCGCGTAGCGGCCCCTCAGTGATAATGTCGTGAATGGCACCAGCCCACTCTTCCGCATTCCATCCCCTGATAACCTGCCCCGCATCCCCCACGACCTCCGGAAGAGAAGAATTTGACGAGACAACCACGGGCAAACCGCTCGCCATAGCCTCAAGAACCGGTAATCCAAAACCTTCGTAGAGTGACGAGTATACCAAAGCCTCAGCCGCTCTGTATATGCACGGCAGCTCATCCGAATCGACATAGCCCGCAAAGTGAACCCTATCCTCAATTCCCAGTTCCGCGGCTTTCCTGAAAAGGTTATCGTACCCCCACCCTTTTCCGCCGGCAAGAACCAGGTGCAGGTTCTCAGAAGACTTCCTTTTTCTCAAAAGGTCATACACATCAATCAGGAAACCGAGATTTTTTCTCGGCTCAAGCGTGCCCACATGAAGGATATACCTCGCTCCGTCGGCGTATTCCTGCCTTGTTTGCTCCCGGCTGGAAGAATCTCCCGGATGGAAAGAACTGCTGACTCCGGGATAAATCACAACCACCTTGCTCTCATCCACCGGGAGATGCTCCAGAATATCACGACGCGTGCTCTCTGAGATTGCAATTACCTTTTTTGCACGCCGGGCTGATAACCCCATCGTATACTTGAGACTCAAGCGCACCTTCCAGTTATGGAATTGAGGGAAAAGCAAAGGAGTCAGATCGAAGATTGTAATAACGGCGGGACACGGCAGACAAAAAGGAATGGTAAAGAGAGGTGAATGGAAAAGGTCAACTCTCTCCTTCATCAGGATATAGGGTAATCCAGCTTGCTGCCACAATACTCCGAGCGGGAAACGGTTTATCTTTACGTCCAGATTGGCGGCACCCGGGGCAAACATTACCGGTTTGTGTGCACACAAGACGTAGCGGTTGTCCTCATCTCTCTCCAGAAGTTTCCTGAGAAGGTGGTACGTATAACATCCACCTCCGGTTCGAGATACCGTCAGAGCACGCCCGTCAATTGCAATTTTCATTTTCCTGTCAGTTCCGCGTAGAGCCTCAGCGTCTCCCTGGCGCATGTCTCCCAGGAAAAGCGTTTTGCCCGCTCAATTCCCTTCGTCCGCATCTCATCTCTTTTCGAATCATCGTCAAGCACGCTTTCGATTGCCTCTGCTATCTCGTCTGAATCCTCAGGGTTTACGAGTATCCCCGCATCACCCACTATTTCAGGAAGTGAAGAGGTATTGGAAGTAATGACCGGAGTGCCGCAAGCCATCGCTTCAAGCGGCGGGAAGCCAAAGCCCTCGTAGACAGATGGATAGACAAAGACCGATGCCGCACTGTAGAGGGCAGGCAGGTCAGTTTCCGGAACGCGTCCGGGGAATAACACCTTCCCATTAAGATTCAACCTGTCCACTTCCCTGAAGATTTCCTCGAAAAGCCACCCGCGTCCACCGGCTACCACGAGCCCAATATCTACCCTGCCAAGTTTGCGATAGGCACGCAGGAGACTTATGATATTCTTTCGCGGCTCAATAGTCCCCACAAACAGAATGAATCTTTCGGGCAAAGATAGCTTCTTCCTGATGGAAACTGCCTCCTCGCTGCCCTGCGGCTTGAAAGCCTCTTCAACGCCAAATTGGATTACCTCGATTCTCTCCACGGGTACTTTGAGAAAATTCACAATATCCGCTTTCGTGGATTCAGAACCGGTTAGTATTCTGTCAGCCCGTTTTATGGAACTTGCCACCTTACCCCTTATGTCGTTAAGCCTCTTCCCGGTAAAATATTGCGGGAAAAGCAGGTAAGAAAGGTCGTATATGTTTACTATCGAAGGAAAAGCTACCCTGGGGACGTGATAATTCATCCCGTGATACAGGTCATAGTTCCCCAGAAGACTTCCCACGGGAAGGACATTCAGTTTCTCAGTCAGAAGCCGGAACACCCTGCCCGGGAACCTTATAAGTTTCTTGTGGAAATTCGGACTATCGAAGTGCGGAAGGGCAGCTCTACTCTGTCTGAACGATGCCCCGTAGTAGAGATAGTACTGGTTCCGTAAATCTACCCGCGCCAGAGCCTTCAACATACTGCTGGTACAGCGACCGATTCCGGCAAGTGGTTCCAGAAGAGACTGCGCATCTATAACGACATGCATTAGCTATCTCTCACAGACAGGGATCAGGGTTGAGACTTCAAAACTGACCCTGAGCAAACCGTCTTCCCGGGGACTCACGTGCAGGTTTCCCACCCTGAGGAATTCACTCGAGTTCTCCACCCGGTAGAGATAGGTTGTGAGTTCTCCCATGCTAATTCCCTTGAACTCCACGCCGACAGACGATTCCATATACATCTTCTCACCGCTGAGTTCCCGAGGCTCCCGGTACGTGAGTTCATATCCTACACCCAACTGCTGGGACAATTTCTCAAGGAATGAAAGAGGAGTATAATCCTCCCGGCGTCCGTCCAGGCTCTTCCTCATCTCTTCTACGGTTTTCTTAACCCGGAGATACTCACTCTGTAAATCCCTTACCTCTTTCAGAGCTTTCTCCTTGCGTACGATTTTTGAGTCGAGTTCCCTGAACTTCCTCCCTCCAGAAACGACACCAAACTGCCAGATGAGAACGATGATAAGGAAAGCCCCCATCCAGTAGCAATATCTATTCTTTATCTTCATTTGACAATATCCACCCGAAACTTCACCCTGCCGTGCAGGCTGTCAGCCTGTTTGACCCGAACATCCCCGAAGCAGCCTGACGCAGAGAGACCCTGCAGCAGCTTCTCGACCGTTTCGAAAGAATCCGTTTCCCCTTCGAGTTTTATGGAGTCCCCGTCTAACCAAATGTCCGTAATGTCAACCGAAACGGAATCCGGGATACTCACCATCAGTTCCCGCAGCATATCGAGCATCGAACCCGTGCCTAATTCACCCGCAGCACTCAGGCGGCTTCTCCCCTCCTCCACCCGCTGACGCAACAGAGAAATCATCTCAAGACTGCTCCTTGCTCTTCCTTTCTCCATGGGAAACGTTTCCGCAAAGATGGTCTTGATCTCTCTCTCCAGACCGGAAAGATGGGAACGCTTCCAGTGCAAACGGAGAAACACCGCTGATATGCCAAGAAGGACTACTACTGAAATGAGAACTGCCATCGTAACAAAATCTTTTCTCCGCGCCGATCTCCCGAGCAGCCCCTCCTTGAAGTTCAGGGAAACTTTCTCCGCTTTGCCCTTTACCCCCCTCAAGGCGAGGCCTACAGCCACATCACCACAACCCTGAACACGGGATATCAAATCCTCATCCGGTTTATGGCGCAGTTCTTCCAGCGGGTCAATGTGAGCCGCATCAATCCCTAACCTCTCCTTAAGAAACTCAGGCAGATTTTCTAACTTAGCGCCGCCGCCGCTCAACAAAATCTTTTCAATCCCGGCGTCCGGTTCCTGAAGCGAGAAAGCGCCAATCGTATATTTCAGTTCATTCGCTATTGAATCCATAGCCTCCCCAA
>JAUVJM010000107.1 GCA_030596585.1 bacterium | reverse complement strand
GATGAAATATGACATAAAGGATATTAAGCTTGCGGATAAAGGTAAAGAACGCATTGAGTGGGCAATGAAGAGGATGCCGGTATTAAAGCTCATCCGGGAGAGATTTCAGAAGGAAAAACCTCTCCGGGACATACGGCTGGGTGCCTGCCTCCATGTTACGACAGAAACAGCGGTTCTTGCGTCTACACTCAGCGAGGGGGGAGCGAGTGTCTCTCTGTGCGCTTCGAATCCGCTGAGCACCCAGGACGAGGTGGCGGCGAGCCTGGTCAGAGACTACGCAATCAGCGTGTTTGCGATAGAGGGTGAGGACAACGATGTTTATTATTCGCATATCAACGATGTTCTCGGCACCTGCCCGTCGGTAACTATGGATGATGGTGCGGATTTGGTCTCGACGATTCACAAGAAGAGAAGAGAATTAGTGGACGGAATTTTGGGCGGAACTGAAGAAACGACAACGGGCGTCATCCGTTTGAAGAGCCTTGAAAAGAAGGGGGGACTCCTGTTTCCGATGGTGGCGGTTAACGATGCCGATACCAAGCACCTTTTCGATAATCGTTACGGTACCGGACAGAGTACGGTGGACGGCATTATTCGTCTAACAAACATTCTTCTTGCAGGTGCCTCATTCGTCGTGTGCGGATACGGATGGTGCAGCCGCGGGATTGCTATGAGGGCTCGCGGCATGGGAGCGAACGTCATAGTAACCGAGATTTCTCCGCTTCGAGCTCTGGAGGCGGTTATGGACGGTTTCAGGGTGATGCCGCTTGCGGATGCGGCAGGGCTCGGAGACGTGTTTGTTACTGCCACGGGCAATGCGAAAGTTATTGCGGGGAAGCATTTCGAGACTATGAAAGACGGTGCGATTGTTGCCAACTCGGGACATTTCAACGTGGAACTGGAGATTGAGGCGCTCGAAAAGATGAGCACTTCAAAAAGAAGGATAAAAAACCTCATCGACGAATATACAATGCCCGATGGGAGAAAAATAAATCTGCTGGGTGAGGGACGCCTTGTGAATCTGGCTGGCGCCGATGGACATCCGCCGGCAGTTATGGATATGAGTTTTGCCAACCAGGCTTTGTGTGCGGAGTTTATTGTGAAGCAGGGACGCGGGCTTGAGAAAAGAGTTTACTCTGTTCCTGAGGACATAGATGCTCAAATTGCGAAACTGAAATTGAGTGCGATGGGTGTGAAAATCGACAGACTTACTGAAGAGCAGGAGGAATATCTCTCCTCATGGGAACTGGGAACCTGAACCGTTATCTTGACATGTACGGGATTCGTGAAAGGCGGAATATACCCACAGTCCCCAAAATGGTATTTGGCAGCCACGCGCCGAGAACCGGCCTTATGAGACTTTCACCCAACACCCTACCTGTGCTCATCAGTACGTAGTAGATAAGACATATCCCCAGTGCACTTCCAAATCCGACAAGGAAACCTCCTTTTCGCTGTTTCATAGCGAAGGGAATGCCGATCATCATCACCACGAGTGTGGCGAAGGGGAAAGCGAACTTCGTGTGCAGGCTTACCAGTTCTGCCTGAGGATTGAATCCCATCTTTCTCAGCCTGTTGATGTGCTCGCGAAGCTGGGCGAAATTCATCTCCTCCGGCTTTTGCTGTATTCTTGTAAAATCCTGAGGGATTTCGCTGACTCCGGGAAATCCGGGGTTGATTTTATCAAAGCTTTCTTTCTGCTCTTTTCCTGATACCGTTTTGGTGACAGTCCCGCTGAAGAATTCCCAGCCGGTTTCGTTTACTCTGGCAAAATTTGCGTAAAGAGTTGATTTTACCCTGCCTGCCGGGTCAAATTCGCGCAGCGTGATATTGTAGAGGGTCCACCCCGTTTCAGTCCATTTAGCAGTGCCTGCCTGGAATTTTAATAGCTCCAGCCCTGTTTTGCCGTATTCGGTGATTTCGATGACAGATGCGGTGTTGTTTTTAGTATTAAGGCGCTTCACGTAGAATTTTCTGTTTCCAGACCCGTAAAAGAGGCGGTCCCGCCACAGGTGTTGTTCCTTCCGCTTGCGAATCTGCGTTTGTTTTATCCGGTAGGCTTTTCGAGCTGTCTCAGGGACTTTTAACTCGTTGATTGCCATTGAAATTAGAGAAAGCAGAACGCCAATGAAGATAAACGGAATGAGGATCCTGTGGGGATGTAATCCTCCTGATACGGCGGCGGTGATCTCATTGTTTCTGGATAGGTTGTTGAGGCTGTACATAATTGCAAGGAGGACTGCCAGCGGGCACATTCTGACAAATACGAGAGGAATGAGGCTCGAGTAGTAACTGGCTATGACTTTCAGGGAAACTTTACCCTCTATGATTTCGTCCAGTCTTCCGAAGAAATCAATCATTACGTAGAAGAATACAAATATGAGCAGGCATCAGAAGAGACACATAATGAATTGGTGCATGAAGTATCGGTCGAGTATTTTCATTTGGTTCTCCATATCAGAAAACACCCAACGGCTGCAAGTGCAATATTCGGTGTCCAGATAAGAGTGGGGGGCACCACTCCCTTCTCGCCAAGAACCTGGCATCCGGTGAAAAGGATATAGTAGATAATTATTAGCAGGAGGCTCAGCCCGAAACCTGATGAACCGCCGCCTCTTTTCACTCTCAACCCGAGAGGAGCCGCGATTAATGCAAAAGAGAGCGATGCGAAAGCAAGAGAGAGTTTCCTGTTGATCTCGGTGAGCAGAGGACTGGGGTTCATTTTTTTCTGTCGGAATTCGACCACTTTTTCCTGCAGTTCTCTTATGGTCATATCCTTGGGCCTTTTGCTGACGGCGGCATGTGTCTCCGCGGGCAGTGGGAGGTCGAGATAGTATTTATTAAAACTGGAACGGTGGTAGCGATAGGGTTCTTTCTCATCCACTTCATCAATTGTGCCATGCACAAGTTTCAGGGTAACGATTCCTCTATCACGATCTACGAGAATCTCTCCTTCCTCAGCTACTATGCCGGCAGGCTGTCCTTCCTCTCTGATATGTGAGATTTGGATGCCGTAGAGCTGGTTACCTTTTACTTTCCGGATGTAGAGTATGTAGCCGGGGAAATTCTCGATAAGCGACCGCTGGGGGAAGAACATAGAGGGTTTCTTGATACCCACGCCGGCTATTAGTTCTCTCGTTGCGTAGGTAGCCCTGGGAAGAACAGTATCGTTCAGTTTTATGCATAACAGACTCAGCAGTAGTGAGAGAAGAACACAGGGCAGTATAAGAGAAGCAGGGCTAATACCACTCGCCTTAACCGCCACAATCTCGTTGTCGGAACTCAGCCGGCTGTATGTTAGCAGCACCGAAAGAAGAACCGCCATAGGGAAAGAATATGAGGCAATGAATGGAATGAGATACAGGAGAAGTTTCAGCGCTACTGCGGCTTCCACCCTATGTGTGAAGACCATTTTGACGAGTTGTGCCATATTGCCCATAAACAGGATGAAAGCAAAAACGGAGAGTCCCAGCAAAAAAGGTTTCAAATATTCACGAATGATGTATGTCTTGAGTATCCGCATTTCCGATCCTAAATGCCTCGTCTGCTTATCCCCAATGTCATTCTGAGGGTGAAACCCGAAGAATCTCCATAGACCCTTCGCACAGTTTACCCCGTACTTGATACGGGGCTCAGGGTGACAGGGATTCGTAGTTACTTGTGTCGCTGTGTATAATTTTGCTACTTCAACGATTTTTCCATAAGAGTTGCCGGAGTCCATGTGCGTTTGCGAATATCAACTAAATACGTGCGTATTTCAAATCCTTCAAGTGTGACCTTTTTTCTCATTCCTGCAAAAGGCAGTTTCACTTCAGCCGCTCGCTTATGCCCGGTGGGCTCGAATAGCCTGAGAACCAGTTTATTGCCGCTGCAGGATTTCTTCAAAGTTGTAATTTGCACAACTTTATCGCTAAGCGTTACAAAAGGTTTAGGCTTTTTCCTACTCCCTGAAGGGAAGAAAGAAAGCACCATAGGTTTTTCATTACACACAAGGGCTTCCCTGTCAACCGCATTTAATCGCTCTGTAACAGGGCCGGCATTTAGCCAAATACGAAAGATAGTTTCGCCTTGGTCTATACGCGGTATATATCTATCCTGGGGAGGAAGCGGAAACTCTGCTGAATATGCCGGTGAGCGAAGTAGCGAAAGGCGTATCTCGCCATTCAAAAAATCGGATCCGTAAATGCCTTCGTTAATGATGGTTAAAGATGTACGGCGGTCTTGAGATATCGCCGCAACCCATTTCTGGGCGACGACTTCATTGCCATTGTCTGTCAGTGTATCGCAGCCATAAGCCACCTGTCCCATATACTTGCCTTTCCTATATGGGGTTGGAAAAGATAGCTTGAGCATTCGATCTTTTTCCTGCCAGTGAACTCTGGTTT
>JAUVJM010000006.1 GCA_030596585.1 bacterium | reverse complement strand
GCTCTACGGGATTTTCCGGTATCTCTATCTTGTACACCAGACGGGAGCAGGCGGAAGCCCGGAGCGTATCCTGGTCACGGACAAATCCCTGCTCATTGACATTTTTCTGTGGATTACCGCAGCAGTGATAATAATATATGTGTGAACGAGTGCCCGAAAGTGTGGAAGGATGCAGAAGACTTGTTGTCTTTTCAGGAATCCGCAACTTCCAGGCAAAATCCAGCGAGGTATGTGCGAAATCCATCATCAGAGCGTTACGCCAAAAAGGCGAGGGTTGGATTGAGGAAGAGGAACTTGTCTGGGCAGCTCCGCTGGGCTTCCTGAATGTGGGGAAGTTGCTTGAGATGGTCCTGCGATACTTTGCGTACCCACTGCAGGGGTACTTAGCAGGTAGGCGCTGGGGCGAAGATGCCGTTTATCTGATAGACGATCATTCCAATTCTCTTATAGCACTTCTTCTTCCGCGCAGAGCTAAAGTCCTTGTGCGTGTCCATGACCTAACCAGTCTTAGACCTTTGCGTGCTCTTCCATTTTGCCCGAACTGGCAGAACATTATTATCCATGTGCTCAGTGTAATTTTCAAAAAGCCAGGGATACGCAGGGCGAATATGGTGCTTGCTGATTCGAGGTTCACTGCCAACGATGTCGTACGCTATTTGCATGTTCCAAGAAACTGTGTAAGGGTTGCGCACAATGGTCTTGACCGCGCTATTTTCAGACAGCTTGATAGGAAAGAAATCAGAAGACAGCTTGGGTTTAAAGACAAGAATTGGCACCTTATGACAGTTACGCCACCAACGTTACGTAAGAACATTCCCGTTCTGCTGTGTGCTCTCACACAACTTCGGGGACAGGGCTTGGGAGTTAAGCTTGAAGTAGTTGGGAAGCTTGATGGTGTTTCCAGATCGATGGTGAAAAAACTCTTCCTCGGCGACTGTGTTCGTGTCCGGTCTCGTCTATCGCTGCGTGAATTGGTTAGACTTTACAATGCAGTTGATGTATACGTTTTCCCGTCACTATTTGAAGGTTTTGGTCTCCCCGGATTGGAGGCAATGGCTTGCGGTTGTCCTGTAGTCTCTTCTAACGCAACGTCCCTGCCTGAGATTTTTGGCGAGGCGGCACTATATTTTGACCCGGCAGATCCAAGCGCGCTTGCATTTCAGATCCGGAGGCTTCTTAAAGATAAGCAACTACGCGATGAGATGCGCACCCTGGGTTTGAAACAAGCAAGCCATTACTCTTGGAACTCTGCTGCCGAAGAATTACTCGGAATCTTAGATGGTTTGTGAGATATTGGGAACGGCGTTGTATTGCTCACAGAAATAATTGGACTTGCAATATGGTGACTCAGTCTCCTGCGCTATTCCTTTTGGGCCATGCACAGTAAACCTAATTGCCCACCGTCCTTTCTCCCGAAATGATAAAACAGGAAAGATGCGAAAAGCAAAAAGGGAAAGACCAATGCATAAATCAATTTATTTTTTTCTTCACATCTCGTGATGATGACACCGAGCTGACAGATAAATTGCTGACCGGCATTACCTGTTTTTTTGCAGGAAAGTATCCTGAAACTCGCCCTTTCTAATTTATCAGAAAGCTGTTCGAGGGTATAGCCTTGACGTACATGGCCCGGGAATTCACGGAGAAGCCTTGATTTGAAATAATACTTCTCAGGCGGAGAAGGAACTTGAATGAGGATTCTTCCTCCCGTTTTCAAGTTACAGTGAAAAATCCTCAATAGTTCGTCATCCCTTTCCACATGTTCCAGGTTATGGGTTGAAACTATGAAATCGAAGTGGTCTCTGTTGTTTAGGTCAAATAAGTCTTTCTTCTCAAACTTTACATTATGAATAGCTAGCCTGTTGAAAACAGATGTATTTCTGTTAATCACTTGTTCATCAATATCCAGAGCAAGAATATCGTTGTTCTTATCTCCCATGGCTAATGCAGCGGAAAAGAAACCTCTGCCACACCCTGCATCAAGTATCTTGTAATCTTTGAATTCAGCCAGGATGGGAAGAATATACCGAGACCTGATTCGGTATCCAATAATAGGAATGCCAAAAAAAAGGACATAAATTTTTTCAAATAAATTTAGAGAAGAGTCACTTAGAAAAACTTTTTTTAGTTCACCGTTTGTCATTAGCAGATCCCAAAGTGGAAGATCAATCAGAATGTTGTTTTCCTTGCGTGAGAGCCTTACACTGATAGAGATAAGTGGCGTACCTTGATTCTCATAAGCTTTCCCTTTCATTATCAAAATATAGATGTAGGTTAAAACTTGCGTATTCATCATTTACATAACGCTCCATGTTTCTTCTAACTTCTTCTATGCTTCTTGCCTTGCTACCGACTGTACTCGTTATGATTTTTCCCCTTAAACCATAACGGCCCATTATTTCAAAAAGCTCATATGGTGTTTTGCCAGATCTCCTAACTCTGGATGGTGTGAGCTCTACTATTATGTTTCTCACTGCCCTACTTGACAAATAAGAGCTCATACCATTTAACACGTGAATCTCGTACCCTTGAACATCAATTTTCACTAAATCAATGTTTTCTTCTGAGACAAACTCGTCAAGCCGAACAGTTTTTGCGTTCACAAAACCTCTGCCGTTGTTTAGAAAAACAAGTGTATGATCTCCTTTGTTCTCAGGTGAAATAAAAAGTTTATTCACTCCCCCTTTTTCACCAACTGCTAAGTTATAGATCTTGACATTGCCCAAATTGTTTAACTTAATATTTCTCTGCAATATTTCAAAGTTGCTATGTTCTGGTTCAAATGCATGTACTTTCCCAATGCTTCCCACGCTCCGCCCCATCAAGCATGTCATATAACCAACATTCGCACCCACATCAATAACCGTGTCTCCTTTTCTAAGGAGTGATAATATCAACTTGGATTCCTCAGCTTCATATTCTTTAGTTAGAAATAGATGTAGTGTGTACATAGATCTATCTGATTTGGGGATAAACAAGTTGAAGCCATACTTTGTCTTGAAAATCATAGGTCTGATAACGCTTATCAACAATGAAATACTTTTCCTCACTATGGCTATTCGCGTGGGGTGGAAATTAGGAGCCAGAATTTTCAGTAATTTCCTAATCACTCCAATGCTCCCGCATGTCCATTAGCAAAGACCCCATTTTCGATCGAGAAGTGCTTCCAGCATTTGCTTGGTTTACAATTTAACCCATCAACAGAAGTTTGCAGTTTTGTTCCCTGTGCACTCTGTATCCTAAATTTGCCTTGCCACATTTCCTCCTGATTCTCATTTCACCGTGTGTTTTGAGGCAAGCCGTAGGAATCGGCGTGCAAGTTCCACATTGTTCCGCAATAGTCCCACTGGGGCTATTCTAAGGCTCTCCTCCGCGTAACACGACAACCAGCAATCAGGGCAATGTCTCCTGTAGGCGTCTCGCACAGAGCGGCGCGTTTCTGCTTTTCTCCAGATATCGCTCGTCCTGGATGTCAGAATGTTTCCGACAACTGGTAAAAACGAGCAAATTCTGACGTCACCCAGATGAGAGATCTCAATGCGATTAGTACCCTGAAAACAGTGCAAGTGAGGGTGGTCACCGGTAGCATAGTAAGCAGGTAGTGAACGCAGGTAAATGTCTGAACTCTGGATGATACCGTGAGTTCTCTTCCACTGCAGCAGTCTATCCAGTTCTTGTTCCAGTGTCCTGATAGATGATTCAGTCCATGTCAACTGGGATGACGAGCTGCTTTGAAATGGTTCTCGCTGGTAGGCTGTGTACCTGACAGACTGCACATCCAAATCGCGAGCGAGTTCTGCCAGCGGAACCAATGAGAATATGTTGCTGGGAAGAACCACAGCCCCGAAAGTCACATTATAACAACCGGCGTTCTGGAGATTTTTAATTCCCGCTACAACTTTTTCTAATCCCCCTTTGACACCCCGGATTTTTTCATACTCCTTGGGGTCAGGTGAATCTATCCCTATCGGTATGGAAAAGACCCCGCTTTTCGCGAGGGATTTTGCTTTGACCGGGTCTGATAGTGCAAGACCATTCGTGTTGACTGAGAACATGAAACCTAAATGTTCAGCTATTGCGAGAATATCAAATATGTCTTCTCGCATGAACACTTCTCCCTCGGCATTGAATGCGATTGTCCGAATTCCGAAAGTCCTTAAATCGTATAATATCTTCTCGATTTCCTTCAGGGTTAGCTCATTTTGTGGCAGCTTTCTGCGCCAGAAATCGCACATGCTACAACGGGAGTTACAGCGGCAGGTTAGAGATAACCCTGCTGAAATCGGTCTCAGGATACCTGGAATGGCACTGATACCGGACACACATGCCGCTGTGCGGATGGTTTCTCTGAGAGGTGCTTTTATCAACCTGGAGTTCAGCATTGGATTGGTATTTGCGCAGTTTTCTTCAAGTTAAACCTATTTCCTGATGCATGAAAGTAACGCTACGCCTACTACATGTCTATCTCTGGGCGTGTGTTGTTCAAACCATTTCTTGTCTACTTCAAACCAATATTTTCTCTCGACGCATCTATAGTAACTCTCAGTCTCTATAGTGTAGGCTCTCAAAAGGCTGCAAAGTGACTGTGTATCGTACACTTTTTGGGTTCTTGTTCTTGCCTTTGCCCCAAACGGAACAGTGATAATGAACTGCCCGCCTTTTTTAAGAACTCGTGTTATCTCGTTTACCAGAAGTATGTCGTCATTCCCACGCTTTCTTTCCTCAACAGAATACGCGCAGAATCCAGCATGCTCGACTGTTGAGATTGCCAGGACACCATCGAATGATTCAGATTGAAAATTACTCTCTAACAGATCTTCCTTGTGGAACTCAAAATTTGGATGTGTGAACCCATAGTCAAGAAAATCAATGCCGACCACCTTATAGCCGAGATTAGCTAATTGCAATGAAATTCTGCTGGAGTGGCAGCCCAGATCAAGGATACGAGACCCTTTGTCGAGCTTTAAATGCATAAAAACAAAAGGATTTTCTACGATCCTCTCGTTCACACACCAATCATAATACTTTATGGCAAGAGCAGGAAAAAGGCGGGCAATGAGTTGAAGCCAATTGCTTTTCAGTTTGTGGGGTTGATAACTTACTGGATCGTTGAACGAGGGATATATTATGCCACGATGACACTGAGAACGAAATCTTTGTAAAGAGAATATCCCTCGTATTTTCATATATCCCTCGTTCCCGTCCTATCTGCCTAACTCACATTATATCAGAATAAACTGGTTCTGCAAAATGAAATTCAGGGCAGTTCGCGACAGGATTATTTAGAAGAGCGTTTGAGCTTGCTACAGTGGCTGTGCTGAGTTTATAATCTTGAGTGAGAGGAGTATTGGCTGTGACACGCAACATCCTGGATATCCTGACACGATTGCGTAGTAACAAGCTTTTCCTGACTGCGTTTGTGGGAATAGTGCTGGGCTTTGTTACATACCATATGGTCAACCAATGGTCAGAAGTGGTAAATCTCCCCTGGAGATTTAATGGCTGGCTCTTACTGGCTTGTTTTCTCTCATTCATCCCTATCCAGCTAATCAGGTCTTTTTCTTGGAAGCTGCTTCTTGGCTTGTTGGGTGCTAAGGTAAAACTGGGACAGTGCTTTTACATAAACGGTCTTTCCCAGCTCGCAAGATACGTTCCCGGAAAAGCCATCGGACATATAGTCTTTGTAGAAATGCTCAATGATATTGGAATATCCCGGAAAAGAGGTGTTGTCAGTGTTATTCTTGACAACGCTTTCTACCTGATATCGGCTGTGATTCTTTTTCTTGTGAGTCTCGTGTTTTCCGGAAGAGGAGAGTATGCAGGCAGGTTTGCTGCATTGTGGATCCTGGTTCCGGTAGGTCTTGCAAGTGTACACCCAAGGATATTGCTGCCCACGGCAAATTTTTTCCTCAGACTGTTGAAGAGGAGCCCTCTATGCGTAACTTACCGTTACCGTTCCGCGCTGGTCGTGCTCTCATTATATATGTTTCAGGGAATTGGCGGAGGCTTTGCGTTATGGTTTCTCCTTCGCTCGTTTTACGAGAGCGGCATTAGCATTATTTCAATAACGGGTATTTTCTCCATATCATTTGCCGTTGGGCTTATTGCGATTTTCGCACCTGCCGGTTTGGTAGTGAGGGAAGGAGTAATGGTTTCCCTTCTAAGATTACAGATTCCGCTTGAGGTAGCGATGGCATTTGCTGTATTGTCCAGAGCAGTCATAACACTGGTTGAATTTTTAACAGGTGTTATTGCTTGGAAGTTGATAGGGTTGGATAGAAAGAAGGGGCTCACGTCTCCGGAAGGGGAAATTGCTGATAGGCTGATAAGGGAGGTCCGCGAGGGTGAAGATCTTCATTGAGGTGCATCATCCGGCGCATATTCACTTTTTCAAAAATGCTGTTAAAATCTGGTTGGCGCGCGGGGACAGGGTATTCATAGCCGGGCGTGAACGAGGTATCATGCAGCAACTTGCCGGTGCAGTTGGGCTTTCTGTGCGGGCAATCACGCGCCACCGCTACGGGATTGTTGGGTCTGTGATGGAATTCACGTTGAGACAAATAAAAGTTGCGAAGGAGATATCTTCTTTCAAACCGGATGTTGTCTTAAGTCTTATGGGAGTATATGCACAGACTGCTCGTATCCTGGGAGTTCCTTCCATTATATTTACTGATAGCGATTTTCAGCACGTTGCACACAGAATTGCCCATCCTTTTGCTTCACTCATATGCACACCGACTTGTTTCAAGAAGAATCTTGGGAAGAAACAGATGCGATACGCCGGTTATCACGAGCTGGCATATCTCCATCCAAACAGGTTCTCACCTGACCCGGCTGTACTGTCGGAAGCAGGGCTTTCACCCGGTGAGGATTTCTTTGTAGTGAGATTTATATCCTGGGATACATTGCATGATGTTGGGCAGAAGGGCTTTCGGGGTACTGAGAAACTCGAACTTCTGAGATTGCTCAGCGAAAAGGGGCCGGTTTTTGTTTCTTCAGAAGGATCTATGCCCCCCGAATTCTACCCTTATCGGATGCCGGTCGGTCCGGAGAAAATTCATCATCTTCTTTACTTTGCCAGAATGTACGTGGGAGAGGGGGCTACATTGGCTTCAGAAGCGGCGGTTCTCGGGACTCCTTCTGTTTTTGTAAATACTCTGCCGCGCAGCTACGTTGAAGAACTGGAAAACAGTTATGGACTTGCTTTTTGTTACAGAGATGGTGCAAGTGTACTGCGCAAGGTGGAGGAAATACTACGTATTGATGATAGGGATATCTGGCGGAGAAGGCGTGTCAGGATGCTTGCGGATAAGATAGATGTTACGGCTTTTGTAATAGGACTTGTGGATGATTTTTTGCGTGGGAAATGCCTTGCCGGACAGTGATTATGAATACGCGGAACATAGAGCCTGCCATTGAGAATATTCGTGACGTACTGTTGAAAGCTCTTCACTGGGCGAGGGCAAAAAAGTATGTTGGCTACAGCAAGTACGACGCTCTCAATAGCCCTCTTGTTCTTCGCCTGACTTTTGGCAACCCTTTGCTTCGTCTTGTAGCAAGTCAGTTCTTGATGCGGATGCCGCTCAACTTGAGACCCTTCATTGGTGTCAGGAAAGCACGAAACCCCAAGGGCATGGCGCTTTTCTCTTCAGCTTATCTTAATCTCTACTCACTGACCGGAGATCCCACGCACAGAGATGAGGCAGAAACTCTTCTTTCCTGGCTCTTTGACAACAGCGTAGAGAGAAGTTTTGGTAAACTTGCCTGGGGTTATAACATGCCCTGGCAGGATGTAGGTTTTTTTGCAGACCGAAGCACTCCGAACAGGGTTGTCTCATGTTTTGTGGGTCAGGCTATTCTTGATGCTTACGAGGTTACGGGTAATGAGAAATATCTTGATGCGGCCCGGAAACTGACGGATTTCCTGCTCAATTCTCCCAAAGTTCTGTTTGATTCGCCGGATATGAAATGTGTAAGCTATGTTCCAAGTGAAGAGGTCAAGTGGGTAGTGATGGATGTCAGTGCTCTGGTTGGAGCTTTCCTTGCCCGCGTTTTTTCGATAACCGGGGATAATCATTTGCGAAGCGAAGCGAGACGACTGATTGCGTATGTTGCTGACAAGCAGACAGACTATGGCGCGTGGCATTATACGCACCCTCCGGGGGAAAGAACGACAAAGAGCCATGACAACTATCATACGGGTTTCATTCTCGATTCCATCTTATTCTATTCGCGGTATTCCGGCGATGACAGTTTCATGCACCGCTATTGGAGCGGGCTGAGTTTCTATGAGCAGCGTCTCTTCGTGCCTGATGGAGCTCCTCGCTATATGTGGGACAGGACATACCCGTTGGATATTCACGGAGCGGCTCAGGGAATCATTACGTTTTCAAGGGCAGCTTCTCTTAAACCTGAATATTTGGAGTTGTCTCTGAAGATTGCAAAGTGGGCGGTTGAGAATGTGTTCAACAAGGAGTCGGGGTATTTCTATTATCAGAAGGGGGTTCTTTTTACGAGAAAATTCAATCTTATGCGTTGGAATCAAGCATGGATGTGTATGGCGCTTTCGGAGCTTCTGAAGGCGAACAACGATTCTAATCGGTCTTAATGCCTGCCAGTCTTGTGCGGGCGTGTTCGTAATCCGGGTTGATTTGCAGGGCTTTTTCGTACATCTTCACGGCTTTGTCCGGGTTTCCCTTTTTCTCGTAAATGATTCCAATGTAGGTATATGTTAATTCATCATCCCATTCCGTAGCAATAGCTTTCTGAAAACTTGACATGGCTTCATCCAGCATGCCCTTTTTCGTGTAAGCCGCTCCGAGGCTGTTGAGATATGCGGGATTCAGCTCGGCGGCTTTGCTTAAAGAAGATATTGCAGAGTCAAACTGGTTGAGCTTGAGGTAAATTTTCCCGAGGCATCTGTGTGCCCAGGGGTCGTTGGGATGAAGGTGCAGTATCGTTCTTAACTCCACAAAAGCTTTCTCTGTCTCCTCTTTTTCCAGAAGTGCCCTTGCCAAGAAAATGTGAGCTTGTGTGTTCGGGTAGTAGGCATTGATAGATTTCTCGCATTCATCAATTGTTTTGTCCCACAGCTTTCTGTTCTGGTAAGTCATTACCTTTCTCAGATGAAAGTCGCTGAGGGCTGCCCGCGCAGTGTAAAGCGGGGCAATGCCTATCAGTATTGCCGCTCCTGCCAGTAACATTCTGGATTTTTTCTGCAGGGGTTGACTTGCAGGCACCGCTTTGAAGCAGAGGGCTCCGGTTATTCCAAGAATCATCCAGAAGGTGAGGGCAGTGGCCGGGTTATGGAACGGGAACTCGAATATGGCGGAAATTAACATGCTTACTACGCTTGCCAGAAGTCCTATTATCAGGATTGACTCGGTTTTGAGGAGTTTTTTGAATATTCGAAGCGCGCTTACCAGAAGCCAGATGAAGATTCCAAGCCCAATCAAGCCCAGCTCAGAAGCTATCTGGAGGTAGTCATTATGTGCTTCCGCTACCCTTGTATTGATTCCTGAGATATGCCATTCTTCGGAGCTTCTGTAAAGCGGATAGATGATTTTGAAGTTTCCTGCTCCTGCACCCGTGAGAGGGTTTTCCCTAATCATTCTTAATGCACTTTTCCATGTAAGGAAACGGAAAAGGATGCTCGACTGACGTACATTAAGGACAGATATAGCTTCCTCTTTTATCGACGAAAGTCCTCTGCCTCCTGAAATTGCGTAGATGATGGAAAAAGCCACGATCATGATGAGAGCGAGATAAAGGAGGAGTTTCAAATATTCTTTCTTAGCCGGGTTTATGAAAACCATAATTAGCCCTGCACTTGCCAGCCCTACCCAGGCTCCTCTTGATTTTGTCAGCAGGAGGTGGGTCAACATAAGTGCGGTTGCTGTGCCGAATGCTATCTTTGAAGTTTTGCCTTTTGAGTAGAATAGCATTGCCGCGCTCAGCGGTATGATCATTGCCAGATATTCCCCCGCAAAGTTGACGTTTCCGAGAGTGGAGACAAGCGGGGTGGATTTCGGTGTGGTGAAATCTATCCCGAGATACTGCAGGATTCCGTATATTGACACGATGCCGGCGGCAGTTATCATAACGGTTACAAAAGCTCTCGCGTTCCCGGTGTTGTTGAGTGCCATGAAGTATATGGTGATGAGGGCTATATGGAAGAATACTGCCTCCATTGCTTCGAAACTGTTTGCTGCCCAGAACGCGGAAGCTGCTTCCCAGATGAGAAACGCGAGGATGGGCAGGTTGAGAGGAGAATTTACGACGCGAAGCTGTCTGGTGAAGCTGACGTTCACCAGCCACAGGACAAAGGCAAAAAAGGCAAGAATCTCAACAGTGGCAATCTTGGGGATGTTGTAGGTTGTTGCTCTGAATGTGAATATCAGTGGAGTCAGAAATGTGAGGACGAGAAGGACTGCCTGTATTTTTTTATTGCTCAAAGTATTTCCTCACGATGACTCAGGTTGTTTAGACTGTAGGCTGAAGGCTGTCAGGAAAAACAGAAAAATCTTGTGTTTCAGGCGCTTTTCAGCATGCAATATCCCTGGAAAGCATTAACAACTGGCATAGCCCGATCCGACCTACAGTCTAAACGCCTACAGCCTATCCACCTGAGTAGTTACAAATTATATCGTTGCTTTAGGGCTTGTGCAAGAATAAGATTGACATTTGGAGTCCCAGATTTGAGGTCAGTGCAAGGCGCGACGAGGGCAATGTGACTTAGTGCTTGCGCAAGCCCTCAGTCAGAAATCCACGTAAAAAGCATTGAGTTGGTTTAGCGTATGTGGTATTATCTGCGGGTTGAGATATGAATACGTTCAGAAATTCAAAAACATGCGGCGGTTTTGCCGGATACTTTTTCCTTCTCCCGAATTTGTTGGGGTTTTTTGTCCTTACGTCACTGGCGGTTCTCGTTTCGTTTCTTCTCGGTTTCTTTGACTGGGATGCTGCGAGTCAGCCTGAGTGGGTTGGCGTCAGGTCAATGAGGGACATCGCCTTCTGGGAACACGCAGGAAACACTTCATTTCTGCTGATGGGTATTCCCGCGGCGATTTTCCTGTCGCTCGGACTGGTTCTGGTGTTAGACCGGAAACTTAGGGGTACCGTTTTCTACAAAGTTCTGTATCTGGTACCTGCCATTACCACTGCCGTTTCGATACACTTGCTATGGCGCTGGATTTATGAACCTCATCTGGGCTTACTGGGCAGTTTTCTTGGGAGAGTGGGAGCAGGTCCGGCGTTGGCATCAGGCACTGTCTGGGCGAACCCACCGCTAATACTGCTTGGATTCTGGATAGGTATAGGCGGTTACAGTATGGCTCTCTATCTGGCAGGTTTGCGGATGATAGACAGGGAATTGTATGAGACGGCTGAAATGGATGGAGCCAGCGGATGGCAGAAATTCCGGAGTGTAACCTGGCCCATGCTTATTCCAACGACCTTTTTTATTCTCACACTGAGCGTGATTGCAGGGTTTCAGGGCGGGTTCCATGCGGCTTACATAATGACTGAAGGGGGCACCGCTTGTATGTATAGCAGCGCGCACCAGTGGTTCAAGATGGGTTATGCGGTTTTCGTGACCCGGTCCCTGTTTGTTCTGATTCTGGTTGTGATTTTCTTCAACTGGAGATACGGCGTAACTACTCAGGATTCAGAATACAGAATAAAGAGCGTGTGAATATGTGGTGATATTGTCATTGCCCGGCTTGACCGGGCAATCCAGAATTCATATTTGGGAGGAGAACCAAAATATTGGACCCATACAGTTTATCCGCTTGAGTAGTTACGATGCGGTTGTTCTCTGTTGAGAGACTGAGAGAGTAGAATGGCTAAAGTTGAGTTGAAAAACGTTAGCGGGGGTTTCCCCGGCGGGACGCAAGCCGTCAACAGTGTGGATCTTGAGGTAGGACATAAGGAATTTCTTGTCCTTGCCGGTCCCCCGGGATGCGGCAAGTCCACTATTCTCAGGATGATTGCCGGTCTTGAAAATGTAGGCGGAGGCGAGATATATATTGACGGTAAGCCTGTCAATGATATTTGCTCCAGGGATAGGGACTCAGCTATGGTGTTTCAAAATTATGCTCTCTATCCCCGCATGTCTGTCTACGACAACATGGCTTTTGCCCTCAGGCTCAGAAAGTTTCCTAAAGGGGAGATTGACAGCAGAGTCAACGAAGCAAGCGATATTGCGGGTATCAATGATTTGCTCAATAGAAAACCTGGGGAACTCTCAAACGCGCAGAAACTTCGGGTTGCTGTCGGCAGAGCAATCGCGCGTAAGCCGGGCGTGCTCCTCCTTGACGAAGTTTTAGGCGATCTTGATACAGGGTCAAGAGAGCAGATGATGGCCGAAATCACCAGACTCCATACACGTTTTCAGGCGACGATGATATATGTGACTCGCAGCCAAAGGGAAGCGATGACCGTGGGAGATAGGATTGCGGTGATGAAGGATGGCATTGTGCAGCAGGTGGACAGTCCTCTCAATCTTTATGGGAAACCGGCTAACAAATTCGTCGCCGGATTCATAGGCCGCCCTCCGATGAATTTCGCTGATGGCAAGGTTGTAAAAAAAGGTGACCACCTGTATTTTCGGGAGGGAAAGTTTGATGTGAGGGTAGAGAATGAGATTGTCCCTCGTCTTTCTGATTATGCCGATCAGGAAGTAATCTTTGGAATAAGGCCGGAAGATATCTATGACAGACTGCTCGTGGGGCAATCCCCTCCTGAGAACACAATCAAGGCTCGCGTGGAGGTAGTTAACTCGGCGGGCTCTGAAGCGTTTCTCTCTCTCTACACCGGTCTGAATAGGCTGACCGGGAGGGTCGATGCTCACACCCAGGCCTCTGTGGGGCAGGAATTGGAATTCGTTTTTGATATGACTAAGGTTCATTTCTTTGATAAGGATTCTGAAGAAGCAATTGTGTGAGAACAGCTGTTAGTGCTTTGTGACATAAAGGCCTGTCATTGCCCGGCTTGACCGGGCAATCCAGAATTCATAGTTACGGTCTGGATTCCCGCCTTCGCGGGAATGACAAGTAATAGGCAAAATTTTTTCTGAGGGCTGATAACTGAAAGCTCAAATAGGGGGTGAAGAGATATGCCTTGCGGTAAAAAAAGAAAAAGGTCCAAGATGGGTACCCATAAAAGGAAAAAGAGGCTGAAAAGGGATCGGCATAAGAAAAAGGGGAAGAAGTGATGATACGAAGATCGGCTCTTGCCGTTTTTGTTTTTCTTTTATGCCTTGGGTTGGCGGGGTTCTCTTTTGCTGATGAAGAGCTTGAATCTAAAGCGGACCGGGAGTTTTCAGGAATAGAGGAATCCTTTGACAGCGGTGCGATTGGGTTCTCCAAGGCGATAAGGAGATACCGCAGACTTATCAAACGTTATCCGAATGCCCGCGCATCTGCCGGGGCTCAGTATACAATCGGCGAACTGTTTGAGAAGCTTGAGAAAAAGGAAGAAGCCCTTGCGGCTTACACAGTTGTCCTTGACAGGTATCCGAAGAGTGAGTATTTCCTGCCTGCGACAGACGACTTGTACCGTATAGGATGCGGCCTTTTTGAATCCGGGCTGGAGGGGTTTCTTGTGAACACCTATGAGAAATCCCTGAAAGTGTTCAACAAATTGTTAGAGGTGGATCCCTATTCTGAGTGTGCGGGTGAGATTCGATATAAGGCAGGGGTTTGTTCCATGAAGCTGGGCGATTACATTGGAGCGGCTTCCGAATTTCAAAGGGTTATCCGGGATTACAGGAAGGAGCCGTGGTTAGAGAAAGCGTTGTATCAACTCGGAGTGTGTTACTTCAGGCAATCTCTTCCCGCCGAGCGCGATCAGGCAATGACTGATAAAGCAGTTGAGGGGCTTGTTCTGTTCAAGGAAAAATATCCCGAAAGCGATCTTATAAACGGTGTGGATGAGAAACTGCATATCCTAGAGGAAAGGAAGGCGAGGAGTTTCTATCTTACCTATCTGTTCTACCGGAAGCAGAAGCAGGAGACGGCTTCCATGTTTTATTTCCGGGAACTCGTTCGCTGCTATCCTGACAGCGAATGGGCAGATGCCGCAAGAGATCTTGTTAAAGGGACGTAAATATCGGTAAAGACGCAGCATAATCGGAGTTTTGAAGGTAGCCGTCCCGAAAGCATTCGGGACGCAGGCTAAAGCCTGCGACTACCAGAATGACGTTTCGCTGAATATTTACAAAGGGGTTGCCAAAGAAGGATTAGTGAAATGAGCTGGGTGGGAAGGACTTCCGTCATCTTAATATCTCTCGTTTTGATTCCGGGCTGCGGGTACACAGTGCGTTCCGGAATAAGGGGAGATATCAGGACAATCAATGTAGCAACTTTTGAGAATGAGACGTTTGAACATGGTCTTGAGACAAATCTATCCAGTGTCCTTACACGGGAATTCATCCTTGATGGAACGCTCTCCGTAGTTGACATGTCAAACGCCGACGTTCGATTGGGCGGCAAAATTGTTGAGTATGTTCTGGAGCCTTATACTTACGGCGAGGAGGAATCCGATGTCCAGCAGTACAGGGTTCGGGTTCGTGCAGACGTTGCCCTCAGGCGTGAAGGTACCGGAGAGACCATCTGGGAGGAAAAGCAGATGGAGGGGGATGTTGCCTATTACGTGAGCGGCGCTCTGGCGCAGACGGAAGATGAAGCTCTGGAAATTGCCCTCTATGAACTCGCTAAAAGAATTGTCTCAAGGACCGTGAAGGGCTGGTAATGAAACTCGTTTACGGCAAGCTGGTCCAGCATGTTAAGGAGAATCCGTCTCCCGTATATCTCCTTTCCGGAGAAGAAGGCTTTCTGAAAGAAGAACTGCTGAAGCAAATCATATCCGCCATCCCCCTGGAACCGGTGAGTTTCAACTATGACGCCTTCTATGGCGGGGAGAATTCCGGTGCGGAAATCGTTTCCAGGGCTCTTACCTTCCCGTTTGGCGCTTCGCGCAGGTTGATTGTAGTGAAATCAGCAAAGTTTCTGACAGAGGAAGACAGAGAAAAGCTCCTTTCCTATCTCGAAAGCCCTTCTGAGTTTACCCTGCTCATACTGGCTGCCGATATGAAGAGCACGCAGGCAGGATTTTTCGGCAAAGTTGCCCGGCGAGGTGTGGAAGTTGATTTCAAGACTATGTATGATAACGAAATCGTACCCTGGCTGAAGAACAGGGCTAATGGCTTGGGGAAGCGTTTGGGCTTCCGTGCCGCGTATGAGTTGAAGGAGCATGCGGGGACAAATCTGAGGCAGTTGACAAATGAGCTTGAGAAGCTTTCTGTTCAGGTTGGCGAGAGAAAGGAAATCGAAGTTGAAGACGTGAGGCTTTCTGTCGGTGAGAGCAGAATCAGGACCGGGTTTGAGCTTGCGGATGCCATCGGAAATAAGAAAGAGGCTGCTGCTCTGAGCGTACTTTCTTCTCTCATTGAACAGGGCAAGAGTGCCCCTGAGATAATAGGTCTTCTTGCCTGGCAATTCCGGCGGATATGGAAAACAAAGATAAGTATGGAGGCGGGGCTGGGGCATGGGGAGATAGCGAAAGCTCTGAACATACCCGGCTTTGCGGTCAGGGGACTCATTACCCATGCAAAGAGATTTCCCCACCCCAAACTCGAAGAGAGTTTCTCCCTGCTTCTGAAAGCGGATATTGGGACCAAATCCGGAGAAATCCGCCCTCTTGCTCTGGAACTACTGGTTATCAGACTCTGCCGGGACTAACTCTTTGTGACACAAATCTCGTAAACATTCGGTGCACTTCCGCTTACTCGAAGGATAAACAGAGTAGAGGCGAGCTTGTCGAGAAGTAAACTTTGCAACTACGCCTGCGCTGGTGATGGCTTAGTGGCTGCGTTTACCCTGCGGGTGAGCCTGGATTTTTTGCGAGCGGCTGTGTTGCGGTGCATTACGCCTTTGCTTGCCGCTTTGTCAAGCTGGCGTACGGCTTTGGTGAGGCTTTCCTTAGCGGGAACCGCTTCTTTCCTTGAAACCGCCTGGTTCAACTCGCGAACAGTGGACTTGATACCGGATTTGACAGCTCTGTTATGCAGCCGTTTCTTCAGATCAGTTTTTGTTCTCTTGGATTTTGCCATTTGTGAATCCTCCCTTTTAAATACAGTGGTCAGTTAATTCTGTTCGTCGCATATTACCATTGTGCCGGACAAAAAGCTACAAAAATAAGCCGAGTTGGGTTAAAATGAGCTGTTATGCGTGAAGAGAGAATTGCAAGAAGCGCAGCCGGAATTGGAATGGCAACACTGGGAAGCCGTATTCTCGGCTTCTTGCGGGATGTCCTTATAGCGAACTGCTTCGGGACAGGGATTTTTGCCCAGGTTTTCTTTGCCGCTTTCCGCATTCCCAATCTGATGCGCCGGCTGTTCGGTGAGGGGGCTTTAAGTGCCAGCTTCATACCCGTTTTCACGGGAGAACTTGTCAAAAAAGGCAGGGATTCTGCCTGGGACCTGGCTCTGGCTGTATTCAACATTCTGGCAATTGTCCTTGCTCTCGTAGTCCTTCTCGGGGTAGTTTTCTCTCCGCTGATTACCAGAATGGTTGTCCCGGGCTTTGCGGCGGTTCCCGGAAAACTTGAGCTTACTTCAAGACTTCTGCGAATAATGTTCCCATACCTCTTTTTCATTGCTCTCGCCGCTCTTATGATGGGAATTCTCAACTCATTGAGACATTTTGCCGCCCCGGCACTGGCTCCGATCATACTCAATGTGTCTCTCATAACCTTTCTTGTCTTCTTCGTGCGTGCGGTCGAAGAACCTGTTGTCGGTCTCGCGGTTGCAGTCATAATCGGCGGGGTCGGACAGTTGGCGGTCCTGTTGGCGGTGGCTCTCAAGAAGGGATTTCCCCTCGGGAGAAGACTTGTCTTTTACCATCCGCTGGTCAAGAAAATAGCTTTGCTTATGCTGCCGGCTACCGTGGGAGTTGCCGTCTATCAGATAAACATATTCGTGGACAGCATATGTGCATCTTACGAATCTGTAGTCGGCAGGGGAGCGCTTGCGGCTCTCTGGTATGCAGACCGCCTGATGCAGTTTCCCCTGGCTGTGTTTGGCCTGGCAATGGCTACTGCGATTTTCCCTGCCATGGCACGCTCGGTTTCGAAAAATGATTTGCCCGCACTTCGTGAAACGGTGTCCTTCGGTCTGCGCTCGGTTTTTCTGCTTACAATCCCTTCGGCAGTTGGGATGATTATACTCAGAACCCCGATCATCTCTCTTCTGTTCGAAAGAAACCAGTTTGACCAGTATTCGACGCAGATTACCTCAACTGCCCTTCTTTACTACTGTACAGGACTTTTTGCGTATGCGGGAATTCATGTCCTCAGCAGAGGTTTCTATTCTCTTAAGGATATGGTTACGCCGGTAAAAGTTGCCGGCATCGCCATGGTGCTTAACATAGCACTCAACCTGGCTCTGATGCGGCCGCTGAAAGTGGGCGGGTTGTCCCTGGCGACTGCCATTTCGGCAGCAGTCAATTTCTGCCTCCTAATATACTTGCTTCGCGGAAAAATAGGCGGGTTCGGGGAGAGAAAAGTTCTGGTTTCCTTTCTGCGCATACTCGGAATTTCTGCCTTTATGGGGGTAATTCTTCTGGCAGCGGCAAAGTTTTTGCCGGCGGCTGATTCCTTCGCGGGGGAATTGACCCGGTTGTGCGCTCTGATTCTTATCGGCGTTGGCAGTTTTGCCGGCATTTCGCTGTTGTTTAATATGGAGGAGCTGGCAATCTTTAAGAGGGCAATCTCGAAACGCAAGAGTTCCTAGCGCTCTGTGACATTAGTTCTTGACACATTTTGTTTGTCATTCCCGCCCCGCATCGAGTACGGGGTAAACTGCAGCGGGAATCCAGACTGTAACTATGGATTCTGGATTGCCCGGTCAAGCCGGGCAATGACATGAATTTATGTCACAGAGAAGTAGCTGCCGAACGTAGCCAATACTGACCACTAACCACTAACCACTGATCACTGTATTTTCTGGCATGCGAAAACTTGAAGAGAAACTAAAATTCCTTCCTGATACCTGCGGGGTTTATCTCATGAAAGATAGCCGGGGCAGGATAATCTATATCGGGGAGGCTCTTTCTTTGAGAAAGAGGGTAAGGAACTATTTCTGTGTTTCGGGCAAAGGTCCCAAGACAAGAGCGCTGGCAGGAGCTATTAGAGATATTGAGTACATCAGCACCGATTCTCAGACTGAGGCTCTTATCCTGGAGTGCGACCTGATAAAAAAATATCGTCCGCGCTATAATGTCCGCCTGCGTGATGACAAGAAATATCCGTACATCAAAATCAGTGGCGGCGCTTTCCCCGCTATTTCGATTACGCGGACGCTGAAGAAGGATAGGTCCCACTATTACGGGCCATACGCAAGCGCCGGCGCTGTCCGCAGAACGCTCAAACTCATGAGAGAACTTTTCATGCTGCGCAGCTGCAGGAGGAATATGGCGAGAGTTTCTGTACCCTGCCTCTATTATCATCTGGGGTTATGTGCAGCTCCCTGCGCGGGATTGGTAGCTCGGAGGGATTATGCGAAATTGGCCCGTTCAGCGCGTCTTTTCCTTGAAGGGAGAGTTGAGAAACTGGCAGTGAAACTTACTGAAGAGATGATAAGAGAAAGCAAAGCGCTCCGTTTTGAGAAAGCCGCTGCTATCAAAGACAGTATTACGGCGCTGGAGAAAATTCTTGAAGGACAGAAGATGGCTCCGAAGCGCAAGAAAACCCTCCTTGAAATACAATTACGAATTTCAAATTACGGATTACGAAAAGATTGAAATTCCGATACTCCGAGATAGAGTGGTCCGGATAATCAGACTTCAGTAGGGGGTCACAGGAAGGAACGACTGAGAAGGAAAACCTTTTCCCCCGGCTCTGCCCTTACCTGTTTGAAAAGGGTTTCTTCAAGCAATGTGTTGTTTGCATCAAGAAATTGCACCCTAACGTCGTAAGTCCCGGCGTCAAGAGATAGTCTTGCTATCTCGAGCTTTGCCGGGAGGGTTTGCCAGCTTCTTGTATCAGCAGATTCAGCTAACATGAAACCAATACGAGCAAGATTTGCTGCTGCTTCGGATGACCTTTCTTCAATCTCTCTTGACACTTTCTCTTTGGCGGCAAGGCGTGCAATTTCACGGGTGATTTCCCTGCCCGTTCTTTCGCGAATAGTCTTTTTGGCGAGGGTCTCAAGGTCTGTCAGCAGATACGATTTGGAGGATTGGGATGCTTGTGCTTTTCCTGCGCCTGCCGGCGGACAGATGCGGGCAGCCATGACAAGGGTTCTGCGGCCGCGATACTCCCTCCGTTGATACTCAGGTATTACGAAGCGTTTGTCAGGAGGAATAAACATCTCCACCGGGTGCTTGATTGGGGATTTTCCGATCTGGATAAAACAGATGAATTCGCTTTTATGGCAGGGCTTTGGCATATCCGAGATCCGTTTCAGGTCATGCTGGAGAAAAGGTATCCCGGGACATGCTTTCCTGACTTTCTTGTATTCAATACGGGCGTCATCGTATTCGCCCATTATCTCGTAGCAAATTCCGGCCAGATAGTTGGTGAAGGGCTGGCTGTTGGGTAACGAAGAACGGCTGAGTTTCTTGAGAGCTCTCTTGCATTCAATTAGGGCATCTTCCCACTTCTCCATCTTGAGGAAATTCATTACCGAATAGGTATGGACAAGAACGGTCTCGAAGGGTTCCCCGTTGTATGAGAGGAGCAGGTCATTAGAGAGGAAACTTCCTGCCTGTGCTGAGATGCTGATTGTCTCAAGCTTTTCTATCTGCCGGGCGGCTTCCAGAAAGTCCCTGTTGCTTTTCTCGTATTTCCCGTTTGCCTGGTAAATCAAGCCTCGCTCCATCAGGAACAAGGCTCTGTTTCTGCCCCTGGTTTTGGAGATAGTCTCCATCCGGGCTTCGGCTTTCTCCTGCCTGCCGGAGTAAAACTCGTCTCTGCTTCGATGAAGTGTCAGGGCAGCACAGCCGCTTATCAGGAGAAAAAAACCTGCTAATGGAAGGAAAAACAGTCTGTTTATTCTACCAGCCAATGAATGGACGCCTTGCCTCGCGGACTATTTCCTGCTCATCCGTCCACTCAATGAGAGCAGTCTTGATATTGGTGATTTCCATTGTGAGTTTGTAGTAGCGAAGGTCTTTTCTATACAATCTCATTTGTTTCATCTGTTCTTTTTCGATGGAAGAGAGAGTTCCCGTGAGTATGTATTCTGCGCCAACCTGTGAGCCCAGTCTGATCTGTGTTTCCGGAGATACTCTGCCTTGCATTTGTTCGATTTCCCGGTCTATGTTTTTCCTTTGCGTCTCATTGATGAATCTTACTTTTCCTGACTTTATGAGCAGGGTGCGGACAGTGTCGGTGAGTGCTTTTGTGTCAATGTGTTCAGACGTTCTGTTGGAAATCCCGCAGATGACAACTACCGGGCTCTCGGTGCGTTTTGATATCGGTGGATTGGACAGGATGCTTGAAGACATTCGCTGACTTAGCTTCTTCAAGTCTACGTAGTCATATCTCTCATCGTAGTGGACCTGCGCATTCTCATCTACCGTTTTGACATGCGCGAAGCAGCCTGAAAGAATGAAAACCGCCAGGACCAGTAGAGAAACAATGAGATGTGTCGGGCAGTTGTTGGTGGCAAGCCTTGACTGGAGTAGCCCGGGCACGGCAGAGATAGCTTTTGTCTGTTTCATAGTGAGTTCCTCCCTGTTAGACATCGGCACGATTCAGCATACACCCGCCAATGTGATTCTACCAGAGCAATAGTGTATCCGCAAGCCCCTTCCCGAAATAATTCCAAAATAAATGGATTTTACCCTTGACACGAAAGAAGGTAGGTGCTAACATCTTGACTCAGAACAGGCAGACGTCAGGTTTTGCATAAAAGCCAGGAAAGGGGTGATGAAAAAAAGAGTGGCTTGAAGCCGGCACTGCTGGTGAATAAGAAGCTAAATATAGTTTCGGGTAGTTAGATTCTCAAAGGAGGAATCGGGAAAATGATAAAGAAAAGCTTATTTACCACCCTGGTGGTAATGCTTGCTTCCACCCTGGTTTCAGCAGGAGGTTTGGAGCCGGGTTCGGCAAGCGGAGCACTGGAGATTGGTGGTTACGCTGATGTGATGTATCAGAATTATGATGCGAATGAGTCAACTTTTGTCTTGGGTCATGTTTGTCTTGACCTGACGGCTGAGTTGACCGACGATGTTCTGGTTGCAGCTGAAATAGAGTGGGCGGATGCCAGTCCGATGGCGAACGGTGGGGACGCTGACTTAGTCTGCGCCTACATAGACTGTGCGCTTGGTGATCGGGCTACGTTGAGAGCGGGTAAGTTCCTTGTTCCGTTCAACGTGTACAATACCCAGCTTTATTCTGCAGATGTCGCCAAGTTAGCCAGCGTGCCTTTTGTGGCTGGTTTGTCAAAATGGTCGGAGACAGGAATTCAGGTTTACGGTGAGATTGACACCGGAAGTGACGCTGGATTGGACTATGCTGTCTATTATGTGAACGGACTTGAGGCAGATGATGACGGCGAAGTCGTAAAGAACAATGATGTGGACTTGAACGACAGCGACAAGGCGATTGGTGGCCGGCTTGGAATTACCACGCCCGGAGGAATAGAGTTCGGATTATCCGGTTACAAGGGTGCATATACCGCTGACGGTTCAAACGATGTCACCATGCTCGGTCTTGATTTCTGCTATGCATACGAAGCTTTTGAAGTGAGAGCTGAGTATGTGAACACAGAGGCAGAAGTAACAGATGCTGGCGATGTTGAAGAAGATGGATTTTACCTGCAGGGCGCATACAAGTTCCTCGACAAGTACGAGGCAATTGTACGATATGACGAACTTGACGATGGAGGAGATTCCATTGACCGCGTTACTGTTGGTGGTAACTACACCATAACCGATGATCTTACGTTCAGACTTTCGTACGAATGGTCTGATGCTGATGCAGGCGACGGAGTTGTTGGCCAGCTTGCAGTAAGGTTCTAAGTATCTGATTGGAAAGTGTACGGGGGGAAGATTCGTCTTCCCTCCGTTTTTTTGTAACGTACTCAGTAAAGTGTGTTCTAATCTGTCATCCTGAGTGAAACGAAGGATCTAAATAGATTCTTCGCGGAGTTTACACTGAGTGAAGCGAATGTGCTCAGAATGACATAGGCTTGACAACCTGCACCTAATTTCTTATGCGCAATATAAAACTTGTGATACAATATGAGGGTACTGCCTATCACGGCTGGCAAATTCAGCCGGAGGTTATAACTGTCCAGAAAGTTTTACTGGATGGGCTGGCAAAAATCATTGGTGAGAGGGTAAAACTGTCTGCGTCCGCAAGGACCGATAGCGGTGTGCATGCACGCTGTCAGGTTGTAAGTTTTAAGACTGATTCACTGATACTTCCGGGAAGGCTCGTCCGGGCGTTGAACGGGCTGCTCCCGGATGATATAGTAGTTGTAAAGGCATCATACTGCCCTGACAGCTTCAATGCGCGTTACAGCGCCAGGTCACGAGAGTATAGATATAGCATTCTTAACCGGAGTTTTCGATCCCCTTTTGATTTGAGGCATTGTTATTTCGTTTCATATCCGGTTGATGTAGATGCAATGAAGGAGGGAGCAGGTTTTTTTCTTGGGACACACGACTTTACCTCTTTCGAGAGTCATTTCGGTAAAAGGGACAATCCTGTCCGTACCGTAGAAAAGCTGAACATTTTCTCGAGAGCGGGTTTTATCCGTCTTGACATTCGGGCGAACGGGTTTCTGACCTATATGGTAAGAATAGTCGCTGGCACGCTCCTGGATGTGGGGAGAGGGAAAATTCTCCCGGGAGATATCAGGGAAATACTAAAAGCAAGGGAGAGGCAAAGAGCCGGTCCCACTCTTCCCTCGAAGGGATTGTGCTTGATGAAGGTTTTCTATTAGACTATAAGCTGTAAGAGGTGAAATGAGCATAGCACAGCGTTATCAAAAAATAAGAAAAGAAATCCCGGATGAGGTGACTATAGTTCTTGCGGGTAAAACAAGAACTCGTGAGGAAATTGAAGAGGTCATAGAAGCGGGCGCTACTGAAATAGGAGAGAACTACGTGCAGGAAGCTGAAAGAATGCACAGTTCTCTTGGCGAGAAAGCCGGGGAAATCACCTGGCATATGATAGGTTCCCTGCAAAAGAACAAAATAAACAAGGCTCTTCAGATTTTTGATGTCATACAGACGGTTGGTTCTTTGCATCAAGCGGCTGATATCGGAGAGAGAGCGGGCAGAACGGGCAGAATCATGCCTGTTTACATAGAGATTAACATAGGCTCCGAGTTTACGAAGGCGGGCGTGGAGCCGGAATATGAGGTTATTGAAAACCTTTCCCGGGAAATATCGGGTCTTGAGAATCTGCGTTTGGAGGGTTTGATGACTATGGGGCCAAGGTCTGGAAACCCTGAGGATTTGAGGCCGTGTTTCAGGAGAACCAGGGATATTTTCGAGAGAATCAGAGACTGCAATCTGCCCGGGGTCAATATGAAGACATTGTCTATGGGAATGTCGAATTCGTATAGGGTAGCGATAGAAGAAGGTGCCAATATGATCAGGTTGGGGACTATTATATTCGGGGAAAGAGAATGACTCAATAATGTCATTCCGCACCCACTGATCAAGTCAGAGGGCATGCTTGATGCGGAATCCAGGATTCCAGCACGACTGTGGCATTTTCTGGATTCCCGTTGCAATTTACCCCGTACTTGATACGGGGCGGGAATGACAAGCATAAAAAGAAGAGATTTTTGACATTATCCAGATTTCCGGAAGGGGGAAAAAGATGCGTTCTGATCTGATGAAGAAGGGCTTTGAGCGAGCCCCTCACCGCTCACTATTTAAGGCTATGGGGTATACTGATGAGGACTTACAGCGGCCCATAATAGGAATTGCCAATTCTGCTAACAAGGTTGTCCCGGGGCATATTCACTTAGACGGGATTGCGGAGGCGGTGAAGGCTGGAATAAGAGCTGGCGGCGGGACACCGATGGAGTTTTCCACTATAGGACTCTGCGACGGCATAGCTATGGGACATAAGGGTATGAAGTATTCTCTTGCCTCCCGGGAGCTGATTGCCGATTCGGTTGAGGTTATGGCTACTGCATATCCGTTTGACGGTCTCGTTCTGGTAACGAACTGTGACAAAATTGTCCCGGGGATGCTGATGGCTATGTTGAGGATGAATATTCCTTCCATTCTAATCAGCGGTGGTCCGATGTTAGCCGGACAGCTGGAAGGAAAAGCCATTGATTTGATTACCGTGTTTGAGGGTGTGGGTAAGTATGCTTCCGGCAAAATCACGGAGGATGAGTTGAAAAAGCTGGAGGATAAAGCCTGTCCGGGAGCGGGCAGCTGTTCGGGGATGTTTACCGCTAATTCCATGAACTGCCTCAGTGAAGCATTGGGGTTGGCTCTGCCCTATAATGGAACTATCCCCGCCGTATCGGATGAGAGAAAGGTGCTGGCTAAGGACGCGGGGGAGAGAGTAATGGAGTTGGCTGCAAAAGGAATCCTGCCGCGGGATATTGCGACCGGGGCTGCGTTCCGCAATACGATTGCCGTGGAGATGGCGCTGGGTAGTTCAGCTAATACCCCCCTGCATCTGCTTGCGATAGCCAAAGAGGCAAAGGTGGAACTGGATTTGAATCTGTTTAACGAGATAAGCCGCCGCACTCCGAATCTTTGCCGTATTTCCCCTGCAGGTCCGTATCACATGGAGGATTTGCACAAAGCCGGAGGGGTTCCCGCGGTGATGGCTGAACTTAACAAGGAAGGACTGCTTGATACAAGTTTGCTTACGGTTACCGGCAGGAAAGTGGAGGATAACATAAGGGATGCCGATAATCTAAATACGGAAATAATCCGTCCCATTGAGAATCCTTATTCAAAGGATGGAGGGATTGCCGTTCTCTTTGGCAACCTTGCTTCCGAGGGTGCTGTCGTCAAGCAATCGGCAGTGGATAAGGACATGCTTACGCACAATGGTCCGGCAAGAGTGTTTGATTCCGAAGAGGAAGCAATGAAGGAGATTCTGGGAGGAAAGATAAAGAAGGGCGAGGTGGTAGTTATCCGCTATGAAGGACCTAAAGGTGGTCCCGGGATGCGTGAGATGCTTGGCCCCACGTCCGCAATTGCCGGGGCTGGGCTGGATAAGGAAGTCGCCCTGCTCACTGACGGCAGGTTTTCCGGGGGAAGCCGCGGCGCCGCGATCGGGTACATGTCCCCTGAGGCACAGGAGGGTGGTCCGATTGCCGTGATACGGGATGGCGATATCATAAAGATTGACATACCGAACAAGCGTCTGGATGTGGATTTGAGCAGGCAGGAAATAGAAAAAAGGCTCGAGGAATGGAAACAGCCCGAGTATAAGATTAAAGAAGGATACCTCTATCGTTATGCCATGCAGGTGAGTTCCGCGAGCAAAGGAGCGGTCTTTGAATAAATGGAAAAACGCAGGCTGATTAAACAGTTTCGGGATAATCCATGGCTGGGCGTCATCGCAGTGGTCTTACCGATGGCAGCCAGCATAGTTGTTTTCTTCATGCTGCCGATCGACATCGTGTACCGGTTCACCCGTGAAAACGGGCTGGTAGAAAACCTCAGTGCCGCAGGCCATTTTCTGACTGTTGCCTGTTGTCTGATGCTGGTTTACAAGCAGAAGTGGCGGGATGGTTGGACAGGAGCGTTCATCACGTTCCTTTTCGGTTGCAGAGAATTGGAATTCCAGGAGCGATTCACGGCACTGAGCATTACCAAGATCCGATTCTACACAGAGGCGGATGTCCCGTGGATGCAGAAAGCAGTCGTCCTGGTTCTGATTGCTTTTACGGTGTGGGTTGTCGCACGCTATCTGCGGCGGCATGCCCGTTCTTTTGTACCTGCCCTGCGGCTTCGCAAGCCGTACGCCGTAAGTGTCTTTTTCGGCATGCTCCTGCTGGTGTTGAGTAAGGCTGGTGATCTGGCACACCGGATGGTTATCAACATTGGAGTGCCTCTCTGCTATGACGACGAGATTAGGGTAAGCATGGTCGAGGAATTCTTCGAACTGGGAGTTCCTCTTCTGTTCCTGGCGGCTGTGTTCCAGTTCATCGATTCTCGTCGTTCCCCGGCTTGATTCCCCCACTTCTTCGAAAGCCTACTCTTGAAAAAGCCATGTAGTCAAATAACGCTCTCCCGTATCAGGCAGGATGACCACAATGAGTTTGCCTTTGTTTTCCTTCCTGTTACCTATACGTATTCCCGCCCATACAGCCGCTCCTGAAGAAATACCGGCTAATATCCCTTCTTCTTTTGCGAGACGTCTCGCCATTTTGCCTGCATCTTCATTGCTCACTTTAACTACTTCGTCAACTAAACCCATCTTTAGAACCTCAGGGATAAATCCCGCACCTATGCCCTGAATCTTGTGTGAACCCGGCTCACTGCCGGATAGGACCGGGGAATCAGCAGGTTCAACGGCAATAGCCTTAAACTCAGGTTTTTTTTGCTTGATTGCCTCCGCCACTCCGGTTATTGTTCCGCCTGTGCCTACGCCGCTGACCAGTATATCCACCTTTCCGTCCGTATCCCGCCATATCTCTTCAGCCGTTGTCTCTCTATGTATCCTGGGGTTTGCCGGATTCTTGAATTGCTGGGGCATAAATGAATTCGTGGTAGCCCTCAAGAGCTCTTCTGCCTTTTTCACTGCTCCAGCCATCCCTTCCTGACCGGGGGTCAGAATAACTTCTGCTCCGAACAGGGACAGCAGCTGCCTCCGCTCAACTGACATCGTATCCGGCATAGTTAGAATGAGACGATAGCCTCTTGCCGCACAGACGAAAGCAAGGGCAATGCCGGTGTTACCGCTGGTGGCTTCAATGATTACAGTATCTTTCCCAATCGCGCCCTTCTTTTCAGCATCTTCAATCATAGAAACCCCAATCCTGTCCTTCACACTGGATAAGGGATTAAAGGATTCAAGCTTTGCTGCCAGGGTTGCCTCTAACCCGG
>JAUVJM010000032.1 GCA_030596585.1 bacterium | reverse complement strand
CCGGTAACTTTTGTCGAAGCACTGGAGGAAATGGTGAGTATCCTGCATCCCGAAATACAGCGGTCAGTGATTAGTGATCAGTAAAGAGTATCATACACAGCGACATAAGTAACTGCGCATCCCTGTCACCCCGAGCAGAGCGAATGGCCTCTTATGACATGGAGATTCTTCGCTTTGCTCAGAATGACAAATAGGTGTTCAGATCAGATGCTTTTTCACAACGTCAATGGTAGCTCCGGCATCTCCCGTGGCTTGAGCTTTTTCCAAGTCAGCTTTCACGGCGTATATCTTCAGCGCTTTTTTCATGACGTTTGCAAATATCTCCCTCGATAGAGACATCGCTTTTACAGAGTCCATTCTGTAGGTAAACTGGTCTTCGCCAAACCATCCTTCGTATTCCGTATCAATTGCGGCGAAACAGAAATCAGCCAGCCTCCAATTATCTCCCGTACCGGCAACTCTATCCTCATCATTGCTGTGGAGTTTGGCGTTATTTACATGGAAATTGACAATCGGGACTCCAGCCCTTTTCAGGGTATAGAGATTATCCGCCGGCTCATTTGCATACATCTGTTCATGTCCATAATCTATTACAACTCCCATGTTACTGCCGCCGCATTCTTCGTTGACTATCCCGGCAACCAGCGCCGCCTTGTGGGTGGTAGCAATAACCATATTCCCCTCACGAGGCTCATGCGGTTTTGCCTCAACTCCAAAGCGAAGACCCAATTCTTTTGTCTTCTTGTTTATGGCAATACACCCGTCAATGAAATAGTCAAGAAGGCGGCCGTAGTTCACCTGGAAATTATAGTCCCAGCCGTCTGACCCCGGCCAGAGCGCCACACTTCCGCAGCCGATTTCCTTTGCAATCTCAACTCCCTGCAGAGCTACTTCCAGAGCCTGTCCCCTGATAGCCCTATCCGCATTGGTTATGCCTCCCAGCTTCCACTTGGGGTCGCTGAAGAGATCGGTATTCATATTTGTGGGAACCACCTTATTCTTCGCCAGCGCTTCCTTCGCTCTCTCGATAACCGTAGAATCTTTCTTGTAGTTTTTATCTATGAAAAGGGATTCATGGAACTCCACTCCCTTTATTTTTGCCTGAGCAACTCTCTTAATCTGAGCAACAACATCACTGCTAAAATCCGGATTGTCACTGTTGTATCCGGAGGTAGCAAACCTGTCGGCAAAATCCCCCGCACACCAGTGCCCCGCCGCAAAATTGATTTCGAAATCTTCAAAGAAAGCCTCAACCTTATCCCCTTCGATGTACTCTGCGTATTCAGTGTCCAGCCGTTTCAGATTCTCCTGATTCACTTTCATCGTTCTCCTCCTCTTCGATAACCTTGTATAAGACTTCCCCCTCTTTCATCAATCCCATTTTACGTGCCCGCTCCTCCAAGCGGAATGGGTCGTTCTCCAGCGCCTCAATTTCCTCTCTGAGCTTTCTGTTCTTCTCCTCCAAAATCCTGATATCGCCGTTCAGTAGTTCCAGCCTATGATTGAACGACCGGAGACGCCGGTACCCCGGATAGAGGAAAATAGCCCCGATGCCGGCAATCAGCGCTATCTTGATTATAAAATTATTGTGCCGCAAGAACCTTCCTTCCCATGAATACTGCGCGAGAACCGAGTTCTTCCTCAATACGCAGCAGCTGGTTGTATTTGGCAACGCGCTCGCTCCTGGAAAGACTCCCTGATTTTATCTGACCGACATCAGCCCCCACGGAAATATCTGCAATAGTCGTATCTTCAGTCTCTCCCGACCTGTGCGAAATCACCGTAGTATAACCGGAATCTTTGGCAAGTCTGATCGTACTCAACGTCTCGGTCAGAGTCCCAATCTGATTCACCTTTATCAAGATAGAATTAGCCGCCTTTTCGCTAATCCCGCGCTCAAGTCTCCTCACGTTGGTGACAAAAAGGTCATCCCCGACAATCTGGATTTTCTTTCCCAATCTTCCCGTCATTTCCTTCCAGCCTTCCCAGTCATCTTCTGCTAACCCGTCTTCAATAGAAACAACTGGATAAGAATCCAAAAACTCTTCATAATAATCAATCATCTCACTTGAGGATTTCCGGCTCTTCTCCGCGCTGAGAACATATATACCTTCGCTATAGAAGGAACTCGCCGCCGGGTCAAGTGCAATGGCAACGTCATCGCCCGGTTTATAGCCTGCTTTCTCTATTGCCGAGACGATGACCTCAATGGCTTCCCTGTTGGAACCAAGGTTGGGAGCAAACCCTCCCTCATCACCAACAGCAGTCTGGTATCCCTTGCTTTTCAGGACTTCTTTCAACCTGTGAAAAACCTCCGCTCCCATTCTGAGTGCTTCAGAAAAACTGCCCGCTCCGACAGGCATTATCATAAACTCCTGCAAATCCACATTGTTGTCGGCATGCTTCCCGCCGTTGATAACGTTCATCATCGGGACCGGCAATTGCCTTGCCTCATCCACTCCAAGATAGCGGTACAGCGGCTTACCGGCCGATGCGGCAGAAGCCTTCGCTGCAGCAAGGGAAACCGCAAGCATTGAATTCGCCCCCAGACGGCTCTTGTTGTCCGTTCCATCAAGTTTTATCATCGTATTATCTACTTTTTCCTGGTCACTCGCATCCACTCCCAGAAGCTCGGGCGCAATCACATCCTTCACATTATTGACTGCCTTCAGAACCCCTTTCCCCATATACCGTTTGCTGTCCCCATCCCGCAGTTCAACAGCTTCGTGCTCGCCGGTAGATGCTCCCGAAGGAACGCTTGCCCTGCCCGTGACTCCATCCTGAAGACGAACGTCCGCTTCAACCGTCGGATTCCCGCGAGAATCAAGAATTTCCCTCGCCTTAATCTCCTCAATCTTCATTAGCATCTCTCCTCATGTTTCATTTTGCCCTAACCCCGTCAAAACACACCCTAACAGACTTACTTTTATCATACTTTAGTCATCCAAGCAAGCTAGAAAAGCAGTGGTCAGTTGCCAGTGAACAGCAAAACACAATCGTTCGGGAAGCAATTGAAAAATCTTTGCCGCTGTGTTATACTTCGCAGGAACGTAAAAAGGGAGGATAAGACAATGAAAAGTTTTGTCATATTTGCATTGCTCCTCTTCCTCGGAGCAGCCGCGGATGCTCAGACAAGTCTCACCATCTACAACCAGAACTTTGCCGTAGTCAAAGAAGACCGCAGCTTTGAACTCAGAAAAGGGGAGAATGAACTCCGGGTCACAGACATAACCCGCCATATGGAACCGGAATCAGTTATGCTGAGAGATATCTCATATCCCGGGAACATACAGATTCTGGAGCAGAATTACGAATCCGAGCCTCTGAGCGAGGGACTTCTGCTTTCAAAACTGGAGGGTAAAAAAATAGAATTTGAAATCACGAATCCCAAAACGGGAGTGACGGAAATCAAGAAAGGCACTCTAATCAGGAGCGGCTACGTTCCGCACACTCAAGCCTACAGCCGTTTCGGGCGGCAGTATACGATGCGCCAGCAAGCATTGGGTTATGGTTCATCCAACCAGCCGATTGTATTGATAGACAGCAAGATTAAGTTTGGTCTTCCGGGGAAGCCAACCTTCAGGGAACTGGACCCAGAATCTTTTCTGAAGCCTACCCTTCTGTGGAAACTGTGGTCGGGTAGGAGGGGAAAACACAAGTGCGAACTCTCCTATATCACCGGAGGAATGAGATGGGAAGCAACGTATAACATTCTTTTCCCTGAAGAGGGAGACACTTTTGATATGGTTGGCTGGGTGACAATGGATAACCAGAGCGGTCATGAGTTCAAGAAAGCAAAGATAAAGCTTATGGCGGGTGATGTGAGTAAGTTGAAGCCCGAAGAGAGAAGATTGTATTCGCTGGAGGAGAGCGCCGGGCGTGCTCCTCACGCGGGGGCAGCGGTCAGCGAAAAGGCGTTTGAGGAATACCATCTCTACACTCTCCAAAGACCCACAACTCTGAGAGACAGGGAAATAAAACAGGTGGAGTTCATTCGTGCAAGCCATGCCCAGGCAAAGAAACTCTATGTCTATGACGGGGCACAGATAGGGCGCCGCTACCGGGGCTGGGACATCCGCTCGATCCGGAACAAACCTGAATACGGCACGGAATGCAACCCCAAGATCTGGGTAATGCTCGAATTCAAGAACTCAAAGGAAAACCATTTAGGCATCGCTCTGCCGAAAGGCACAATGAAACTGTACCGCCAGGATGAAGATAAACGCAACGAATTCATCGGGGAAAACATCATTGACCATACACCGAAGGATGAAACGGTGCGTCTTTATACAGGCAACGCTTTTGATATTGTCGGCAAGCGGCGGCAGACAAATTACAAGATAGACAGCAGCCGGAGGATGTGCGATGAATGGTTCGAAATAAAGCTGAGGAACCATAAAGACAAACAGGTTGAGGTGCGTGCCGTGGAACATCTTTACCGGTGGCACAACTGGGAAATAGTCGAGAAAAGCAACAGATTCCTCAAAATCGATGCGCGGACGGTTGAATTCCGGGTCCAGGTTCCGCCCAATGGCGAGAAGACAATAACGTATCACGTCCACTATACGTGGTAAGAAAGGAAAAGAAATGGAAATGAGGGTAGACGACACGAATTTCAAGCAGGAAGTGCTGGAATCGGACATTCCTGTCCTGGTAGACTTCTGGGCAGCATGGTGTATGCCATGCAAGATGGTTGCGCCTGTTATAGAACAAATAGCCGAAAAATATCAGGGAAAATTGAAAGTGTGCAAACTAAGCGTTGACGAGGCTCCGGGCACGGCACGCGAGTACGGCATTATGAGCATACCGACACTGGCAGTTTTCAAAGACGGCAAAGTCGTAGAAAAAGTAGCAGGTGCGGTCCCTGCATCCAGGCTTGAATCTATGATTGACCCTCACATAGTATAGTGTTTCACTAAAATGCCAACTTATAATCGGCTCTCTACAGCAAATATTACATGTCATTCTGAGCACATTCGTTTCGCTCAGTATAAACTCCGCGAAGAATCTATAGAGATTCTTCGTCGCTAACGCTTCTCAGAATGACAAGTTCACTATGAGGCGAGCTAATTATGAAACATTTTAGCTCCCGAGCTTCATTTCTGATAGCGGTGGCTGTTCTCCTTGTGCTCACAATAGCCATGTTCGGTGACGTACTGTTCACGTCAAAGCCAATCGTCCTATCAGAAGGCTCGGATCTCTCCACCCTCTTTATTCCCTTGAGGCATTTTGGTTTTTCTGAGCTCCGCCAACGAAACCTTGCCCTGTGGAATCCACATATTTATTCCGGAATGCCTTTTTTAGGGCCATTCCAATCAGCACTGCTTTACCCCCTCAATTTTCCCTATTTAGTGCTATCTCTTCCAAAAGCGATTAATCTGGACATCGCAATGCATATTTTTCTTGTCGGCGTTTTTATGTACCTGTGGGCATGGCACCGGAAGCTGCATCCATTAGCCTGTCTGCTTTCTGCAATCTTAGTGATGTTCTGCGGCGCACACTTCGGGCACATTTTGGCCGGTCATTTGACCATCCTATCCAGCGCCGTATGGGCACCGCTTATATTCCTGTCAATTGACGGATTGTTTAAGGAGTCGCCGCAGAAACGTTCGTTAGGCTGGGTGTTTCTCGGAATGTTCGCTGTCAGTATGCAGATATTTGCCGGATATCCACAGTACGTTTTCTGCACTGCCGTTGCCGCCACAGTCTACTCCGCCTTCTGCATCGTTAAAGCCAAACAGCGTGGGACAATAGCGTTGGGACTTGTTAGCATATTCGCAGGCGGCATTGCTCTGAGTGCAGTCCAGCTCTTCACCGGAATCCACGCAATCGGCGAAAGCGTGCGGAGTACAGGTTTGCCCAACTACGGGTTCTCGGCTTTGTTTTCCTTCCCGCCGGAGAACCTCATCACTCTCCTGGCACCAAGCTTTCTGGGTAACATAGGAAGCATACCCTATTGGGGCAGGTGGTACCTGTGGGAAATGTCACTCTTCGTAGGTGTAACCGGATTCATACTCGCAATATACGGCGCTATCTATGGAGACCGAAATATCCGCCGCTTCTCAATCCCTATGGTCATAATTCTCACATTGCTTGCATTCGGCGCTTATACACCGTTGTTTAAAATTCTCTATAAATGGGTTCCGGGATTCAGCAAGTTTAGAGGAAGTTCAAGATTTTTATTTCAGGTATCCCTGTTCCTCATAATGCTCGCCGGCATTGGTATTGACCGCATAATCAGGTGTGGAAACGTCAATCGAAAAACTCCCTTGGTTATCCTGATTGCGGGCATCCTGATTGGAGTTGCCGCAGTATACATCCGCCATTCCGCATCAGCGGCAGGTCCTGCAGGCTTGTGGCAGCAAATCATGCGCGCGATATATGTAGATTCTGAAGTCTCCGTTCCTGAAAAAACCTATATGAGTGCGGATTTCATCCGGAAAACAGGTTTTTTCGCATCAAAAAGCCTGATGTTTTCAGCCGGGACGTTTCTGCTGCTCTCAGCTTTTTTCTTTCTCGCAAGGTTTTCTAATAAAGCGGCATATGCGATTGCGCTGTTAGCCATTGTTGAAATCTTCGTTTTCGCCAGAACTTCACGCCCTACATTCGATTTTACAACAACACAGCTTCCCGGATTAAAATCGTTCATAGCTAAACATCCCGGCGATTATCGTGTCCTGCTTCACAACTCGAATAGCGCAATGTCTATGGGCGCGTATGATATCTGGGGATACGACCCTTGCCGATTAGGACGATACGCCCAGTTCATAACCTTCACTCAAAGGCGTGAGTTTGAGCTTTCCCGCTACCACCGGCTGTACGCAATGCTTCGATGCCGCTACGTTTTTGTACCTGTGGGAAACAAAATCCGGGTTAGAGAATTCAAGAACATCATGCCGCGGTTACAACTGATTCAAGACTACGCGCTCATACCAAACCGTAATCAGATTTTCAGAACAATGGAAGATACTGCATTTGACCCACGCCAAAAGGTAATACTTGAAACACCACCCAATCCGAAACCTGTCAAGTCAGAACAGAAGGGAACAGTAAAGATTCTTGACTCCTCAACCGACCATCTTACTATCGAAGCTCATCTTCCAAATCCCGCAATTCTGTTGATTACAGATGCATACAGTAAAGGATGGCGTGCACGAGCATTACCCGGAAGTACTCAGAAACAATATGATGTTATGCCGGCTAACTACATTCTCCGGGCTATTCCTCTTTCGAAAGGATACCACCGCATCCGTGTTGAGTACCTGCCACTGGCATTTCAGGTAGGAAAATGGATATCCATTGTGTCGGTTATTATTTACGTTGGTTCGCTTGGATGGTACTGGAAAACGGCTAAGAGATTATCGCCTAATGTAGTGTTTCACAGTTGGCTCGCTCTATAGAGATTCTTCGCGGAGTTTACACTGAGTGAAACGAATGTGCTCAGAATGACACGGGGTTGACTCAAGAATTTACTTTTTTGCATAGCAGTATCAATTCGGCACCGCATACGTAGCGTGCGTCTTCCACGGAAAGGCCGCGTTTTTGCAGAATTTCTGTCAAGCCGCGCTTGTCGTAGCGGGTGATGTGCTCATCCGCATATCCTCCGGGAACCACTGCCCGGTATATTCTCTCAATAACCCTCCAGGCAAGTGTCCCATAGTCAGGTGTGCCGAGAATCAACTTTCCGCCTGGTTTTATAACCCTTATTAGTTCATTGATATGTCCTTCGCCGGACGGTAGATGTTCGATCACCTCGGAACAAATCACGCAGTCAAAACATCCGTCCCTAAAGGGAAGCGCATAGACTGTAGCGTTTGCAAACAGCTTCTTGTATCTTTGCATGTACCGGATCCTGTTCATCTGGACGTCAACCCCAATTGCCTGCGGGATGCCGCGGACTATTCTGCTTGAGCCGCAGCCAACGTCCAGAACACTTCCTGCTCCCGCACAGAAATCCGTAATGATTTTGAAGCGCCGCCTCTGCCAGTATCTCTGAATGAGTATACGGCTGTTGAACGCCCTCTCATCGTAATCCGCCGATTCTATCGAATTCCGCAGCTTCCACATCTTCCAGAAGGTTTTTGAAAAACTAACCGCGAATTTCCGCAAATCAGCATGACTCCTGCCTTCCTCGCGGGGGACGTAACGCAGGGGAATTTCGGTTGCACTTCTTCCGTCAGCATAGCATTTGATAAAAATCTCTTCGAGAATGTCAAAATCCCTGCTTTCCAGATACAGCCCTTTCACAACTAACGCCCTGTATAGACGAAAACCGCTTGAGATGTCCTTGCAGGGAAGTGAAAGCGCCTTAGTGAAAACAACATTCAGCAGCCTGCTCAGCACCCTCCTCACAAAAAGCATTTTCGCACAGCCGCCCCGGACATAACGTGATGCTATCACAATATCGGCTTCGTGTCTTGCCTGCCACATTGACAGAATGAATTGCGGGGCATGAGACAGGTCAGAGTCCATAGTCACGATGTAATCTCCCGCCGCATTTCTGAAGCCCTCAACCAGGGCATTGCCATAGCCGGAACCCGTTTGGAGTATAACTTTCGCTCCTGATTCACGCGAGATCTCCCTCGTATTGTCTCTTGAACCCCCGTCCATAACAATAACCTCATAGGCACCCCTGTCAAGCAGTCCGGCTAATGACCGCTGAATTTCAGGAAAGAGTTTGGCTAAATTCTTGCCCTCGTTAAGGGCTGGGATTACGATGCTTAATTCAGGTTTCATCTTTGCAGAATAACCTCATCAAGTGCCCTCTTTGGCACATGGTGGATATTTTCTCCATCCCGCCAGTATTTGATATCCCCATTGGGGGCCGCCTCATCAATGACCACCTTTTCAGCAGGTTTACCGAGGGCAATGGCCAGAAGGATCTCATACCTCTCAGATATATCGAGGGAAGAACGCAGTTTCTTGCGGTCGATGGAACCAATCATACATCCACCCAATTCTTTCTCTGCCGCTCCAAGAAGAATACTCTGCGCCGCTATGCCGTGGTCACAACCAAACGAATGTGCTATTTCTTTGTCCCCGAGGATGATTATGTACGCTGACGGCTTTTCCCCCTCGCATGGCCCATCCCAATCCGTGAGATAACCTGCCCAGGCAATGGTTGGGAAAATTACAGCATTCTTTTCCGGTTCGCAGGAGAGGATATACTTGAAAGGCTGGAGGTTCGCCCCGGATGCCGACAGTCTCGCCAGATCAACAAGACTCCTGAGCATTGCCAAATCTACTTTGAAATCTTCATCAAACCGCCGGCAACTCCTGTTTTTCTTAATGAGTTCTGCTAACATCTCATTTTCTCCTCATCAGACATTCCATTTTCCGCATCTGCTTCCCCAACGAGCGGTTATTTTGCCTTCTTCCTTGATAACAATTATTTCGCAGAGATTAGGACAATCATCGCATACAAAGGATGAGGTCAGGAAACTTTTATCGGCAACGTCAAACCCTTTGAAACCCGTCTTCGCGGGATTGTTTTCAAGAGCCAGTATTGCCGCACCGATTGCCCCCATAACGGCAAAATGCTCCGGAACGATTATTTCTGCACCAAGCTCCTTCTCGAAAGCTCTCCTCACTCCCGCATTAGCCGCCACGCCTCCCTGGAAAACAATGGGCGCGTTGATTTCCTTGCCCTTGCCCACGTTATTAAGGTAATTCCTTACAATTGCAGAACACAGCCCGCTCACAATATCTTCACGACAGTGTCCCATTTGTTGTTTGTGAATCATGTCAGACTCAGCAAAAACGGTGCAGCGTCCGGCAATGTTGACTTCGTGCTTGCTGTTAAGTGCCAGGCACCCGAAATCCTGAATCGGTATCCTCAACCGGTTAGCCTGATGATCAAGGAAAGCTCCGCAGCCTGCGGCACAAATGCTGTTCATGGCAAAATCAACCACAACGCCTTCCCTCAGGATAATGATTTTGGAGTCCTGCCCGCCAATCTCAATAATCGTGCGAACATCGGGAACAAAATGCTGAGCCGCCACGGCATGGGCAATTATCTCAGTCTTCACAACATCAGCCCCGGCAACTACGCCCGCAAGTCTCCTTGCTGAGCCAGTGGTTCCCACTCCCGAAATCTCGACTCTTTCAAGCTGCAAAAGCCCCTGCTGAATGGCAGTGATGGGATTGCCCTCAGTTCTCAGATAGAGTTTATCAACAACACTCTTTTGCTCGTTAACAATGGCAAGGTTCGTAGAAATGGACCCCACATCTATGCCAAGAAATGTCTTCATCGTCCGTCTCCTAATTTCTGTCATTCCCGCCCCGTATCAAGTACGGGGTAAACTGCGGCGGGAATCCAGTGCTTTAAACTGCTTTTCTGGATTACCCGAACGAGTCGGGTAATGACATGCTAAGTTTTCATGTTTCTTTCGTGCAACTTTTGTCAGGACATCAACTCTGGACTCTCAATATTCAGACCTCAAACGTTAATCTACTATCTGTTGTAGTTTTGGTCTGCGGTCTGAAGTCTGTTCTAAACGTTCTTTTTCTCTCCAGCATATCCACAAATGCCTCAAGTCGTGTGTCAACACCTGCTTCACCCGTTTGCTCGCTGAAGGAGAAATGAAGAACGGGTATGTTGAGCGTTCTTGCGACATTCCCAAGAATCGCCCGGGAAGAAACCTCGGGCATACACGTAAACGGATATAGATGTATCACGCCATCCACTCCCGTGTGTGCAAATTCAACTGTGTGACCGATTGAATGAGCCGCGTGAGCGCCCAGTTCATAGCGGATGAAATCTCTGCCCTCGCGGCTAATGCGACGGCTCAAGAATGGAAAGACAGCATACCTGAGAAGTGAACTGAGAGACATTGGCCTTATAACTTCCACTCCCATCCTGCCCAGCTTGCGCTCCACATCAAGATTCGCATGGGGCTCCATCACCACATAGAGTTCTCCGACAATGCCTATTCGTACAGGACGTGCCCCATCGTCAGTTCTAACCGTATCAAACTTCTTCCGCGTCTCTTTTCTCAGTAAGCTGATACCCCGGGCTGACCTCACACAGGACAGTTTCTTTAAACTATCCTGAAGCAGCCTGTCAGATTTCCCTTTATCGATCTCGTACGCTCTCAATTTCCTCACTCTGCTTTCCATTTCGTCTATAAATTTAATTTTGAGGAAAGCAAGATAACTCGCTCGGAGAATCCGCAGGATAGGAACTCCGTTTGCAAGACTCCTTATACTGCTTATAAAATCAAACTGTTTTCCTCCGGAAAAAAGACATACCATGCGGAAGTCATATCCCAAATCCTTTAAGATCAGTTCCTGTACTTCTCCGTAATAACCGTACCTGCAAGCGCCCGCACGGCCCGCCTGCAATAGAACCTGCGCTCCTGAATCAAGAGCTTCTATGTAATTCCCGAGATTTATCTTGAAAGGAAGGCAGACAAACTCCGGCGAATGCCTGCTTCCCAATTCTATCGTTCGACGGGTAATAGGAGGCGGCATAACCATCTCGCAGCCAAGTCCCTCAATCAGGGCCTTGAAAGCAATTACGTAGTTTCCCATATGCGGTATGGTAACTTTAAGGGGCTGCCGCACAATAGAGCTCATTTCGTCCTCTTCACCATGTCGACAAAAGACTCAAGGCGGGTTAATAATCCCGCTTCCGCTGTCCCCTCATCGAAGACAAGTGACATGATAGGTATCCTGCCTTTGAGTTTTCTGACGATAAGCTCAGACATAAGAGAATCAGGTCCACAGCCGAAAGAAGTGAGCAGTATGATAGCGTGAGCTCTTCCGTTTGCGAGATAGGACGCGGCACCCACTATTTCCCTGCCGTATGTCCAGTATAGTTCCCTCGAAAAATTCCTTCCTTCCCTGCGTATGATATTCTCAGGAAGCATATCCGGCGTGAGAACAGCCGCCCCCAGAGTCTCAAGCTTGCCGATAATATCCATATTCGCATATCTATCGTAGATATTATAGGAATGTGCCAGGAGCCCTATGGTCAAACCGCCGGCACGTTGTACTGCAGCCGCACGTGCAGAGTCCTGACTCTTTTGAGCACTCCACGCTTCACGGTAGGCTCTTTCCAGCAGAAGCGGATTCCTTGTGAAATTGCGTCCAAGCTCATACATCGAATGGCGCCAGGATCTCCTGTTCAAATCTACATCTACCGTAATAATCGGCGGAATACCAGGGATGCAGTTTTTTATCACATCAGGCAAAGCGAGAAACTTGCAGCACACATAATTCCTCTTCTCGACCGAAGCCATCCTGGGCACAAAAACGTAATCAGCTTTATCACGCAGTTCAATAACGTGTCCTGAAAATACCTTCATCGGCAGGCAGGACTCATCAACCGTGTGCCGAATCCCGTCTTCGAGAATCTTCCTGTTTGTTTTGGGAGAAACAACGGTATCCAGCCCGAGACGCTGGAAGAAAGTCTCCCAGAGAGGCAGGAACTTATGATTAAGGAGAGCCCTCGGAATGCCTATTTTCTTTTTCATT
>JAUVJM010000030.1 GCA_030596585.1 bacterium | reverse complement strand
GAATTACGAATTGGGAATTAAGGAATATTTGTCATTCCCGTGAAAACGGGAATCCAGAATACAAAACCTGAGTATATAAGTATCAAGCATAAAAAATGAATATAATTGTTTGCATAAAACAGGTTCCCGAAACGACGGAGATAAGGATAAACAGCGAAACGAATACGCTTGTGCGTGAAGGAGTGCCCAGCATAATCAACCCCTTTGACACATACGCATTGGAAGAAGGTATAAGAATCAGGGAACGGTGCGGCGGAAGTGTAACGGCTCTTACCATGGGGCCGCCTCAGGCAGAACAAGCTCTCAGGGAAACAATTGGCATGGGGATTGACGAGGGCATACTCCTGAGCGACAGAGCTTTTGCCGGAGCAGATACCCTGGCAACGTCCTACACTCTGTCGAGAGCAATAAAGCAGATGGGCAAATTTGACCTGGTGATTTGCGGGAAACAGGCTACTGACGGCGACACCGCCCAGGTAGGCCCAGGGATTGCCGAAATGCTGAATATCCCGTTCATTGCTTACGTGCGCAAAATTGAGGAGATTAGAGACAACTACATCAGGGCAGAGAGAATGATGGAGGAAGGATACGACGTCATTGAGATGTCCCTGCCCTCCGTTATCACTGTCGTGAAAGAGATAAACGAACCCAGACTTCCGTCCCTGAGAGGCATGCTCAAAGCAAAAAAGGCGGATATACCCGTCTGGGATGTTGAGAAACTCGGGGGCGATACAGCAAAATTCGGCTTGAACGGCTCTCCCACGCAGGTTATCCGCATTTTCACGCCGCAGCCCCGTGCTGGCGGAGAAATACTTGAAGGAACTCTTGAGGAAAAAGCAAGTAAACTGATTGCAGAATTGAGAAAAACAAAACTTATGTAAAAACAATGGACAGTGGTTAGTGACCAGTACACTGCGATATAAATTCTTGTCATTGCCCGGCTTGACCGGGCAATCCAGGATCCATAGTCAGAGTCTGGATTCCCGCTGCAGTTTACCCCGTACTTGATACGGGACGGGAATGACAAACTCTCTGTCTTTTAATTTTGCATCCATTATTCTGTAGGGGTCAGGCACCTGACCCGCAGGCTAAAGCCTGCGGCTACCAATTATGAAACACTGCACTATTTCAACGAGAGAAACATAAAATGATCAATGTAGGGATCATCGGATTGGGTGGTATTGGGAAAATGCATTTTGGAGTGTACAAAAAGAACTCCAAATCGAAAGTTGTTGCTGTCAGCGACGTAAACGTCAAGAAACTCAAGGGACTCCAGTCACCCGCCGGCATCAATATTGATGACCCCAGCGGCGGAAACGTTGACTTGAGAGATATTGCAGTATACGAGAAAGCTGATGACCTCATTAACGACCCTCAGGTCAAGCTGGTTGACATCACGCTTCCCACGTTTCTCCACGCCGGATACGCAATCAAAGCTCTTCAGGCAGGCAAGGACGTTATGTGCGAGAAACCGATGGCTTTAAACCTCAAAGAAGCAGACAGGATGCTTGAGGCAGTGAAGAAAACCGGGCAAAAACTCATGATCGGACACTGCATCAGGTTCTGGCCCGAATATGAAATGCTCAGAAAGATAGTAAAATCCGATAGATTCGGAAGGCTCTACTCTGCCACATTCAGCCGTATCGGTTCAATTCCTGCATGGGGATGGCAAAACTGGTTCGGGAAGGGGAAACTGAGCGGAGGAGCTGCCCTTGACCTTCACATACACGACACGGATTTCATAAACTGGTGCTTCGGTCTCCCAAAAGAGGTTTCCTCCGCCGGAATGAGTAAAACGAGCGGAGCAATAGACCACATCGTTACAAACTACAGATACGGGAAGAACGTCCAGATAACCGCTGAAGGAGGATGGGCATTTCATCCGACATTCCCGTTTCGGATGTCATTCAGGGCAATCTTCGAAAAAGCAACCGTAGAATTCAACTCATCCAAAAAGCCAACGCTGGTAATTCACACAGCTCGCGGCAAACGGATAGAGCCGAAAATTCCATCCGGCGGCGGATTTCAGCGCGAAATCGACTATTTTCTCGGATGTATCAGGAAAAACAAAAAGCCGGAGATTGTAACCCCGGAAGATGCCCGGGATGCAGTCAAAGTAGTAATGGCAGAGATTGAATCTGTGAAGAAAGGCAAACCCGTTCCAGTGGACAAAGAATAATTATGGGTATAAAAGTTATTTCTGAAAAATGTAACGGATGCAAGCTCTGTATCAAGAGTTGTGCATACGGTGCGATTGAAGTCATTGACAAACTCGCCAATATAGGCGGCAACTGCACGCTCTGCGGAGCTTGTGTCGAAGCCTGCCCCCGGGGCGCCATCCTCATCACCCGGGATAAGAAAGAACGAGAAATCCCCGAAGGTTATCACGGAGTGTGGATCTTTGCCGAACAGCATAACGGTAAAATTGCCAGCGTCGCATACGAACTTCTGGGAGAGGGGAAAAAACTCGCAAGCGGACTTGACGGAGAGCTTTCCGCGGTGCTTTTCGGTCATGAGATCGAAGCGGAAGCACAGAAACTCATAGCGCACGGGGCAAACCGCGTGTATCTCGTGGAAAGCCCGCATCTTAAGGATTTCAACGACGACCCTTACACCTATGTCCTAACCGAACTCATCAAGCAATATAAACCCGAAATTGTCCTCGCCGGAGCAACGGCAATCGGGCGCTCTTTCATACCGAAAGCAGCCACGAGATTGAAAACAGGACTTACTGCCGATTGCACAGGTCTTGAAATCGACAAAGAGAAAAAACTTTTACTCCAAACACGACCTGCATTCGGCGGGAACATCATGGCAACGATTATATGTCCTGCAGACCGTCCCCAAATGGCAACTGTAAGGCACAAGGTTATGGATACCGCAAAACGAGACGATAGTCACCAGGGAAAAGTAATCAGAAAAGACTTTGACGGTAAAACACTCACGAGCAGAACAAAAGTCCTGAAGCGTGTAGATGAGAAAGAATCGACAGTCAACATAGTAGAGGCAGACATAATCGTTTCGGGGGGGCGTGGTCTGGGAGATGCAAAGAATTTCTCGCTTATCAGGGAACTTGCCACGGAACTGAACGGCGCAGTAGGAGCATCAAGAGCAACGGTTGATGCCGGCTGGATATCGTATTCTCACCAGGTCGGGCAAACGGGAAAGACCGTAAAACCGAGGGTATACATTGCCTGCGGCATATCCGGCGCTATCCAGCATCTCATAGGCATGCAGAGCTCCGACATCATCGTAGCAATTAATAAAGACCCCGCCGCACCTATACTTAAGGTTGCAACCTACGGAATCGTCGGCGACCTTTTTGAAGTCATACCTGAACTGCTCTCGCAAATACGTAAGAGGGGTAGGGAGGATTAAACCCTTGTTAAGCAAATATTCAGTGAACTGTGTAAAGCTTTACTGTTCGAGCTTGTCGAGAACCTGCGTTGAGTTCGTCGAGACATCATCTTCTCGATGCGCTTCCGCTTACTCGAAGAATAAACAGTTTAGTGTTCGAGCTTGTCGAGACCTAAGCATCTATGACACACGGTTGACTGAATATTTTTAAAAAAGGAGAGGAGATTATGCAGTATAAACTTCGTTTTCGCCAGGTTCATCTCGATTTTCATACCTCGCCCCATATCCCTGACATCGGGGCGGAGTTTGACAAACAGCAGTGGCAGGAAGCTCTGAAGAAGGGACACGTGAATTCCATCACCTGTTTCTCGAAATGCCACCACGGGTGGAGCTACCATCCGACGAAAGCGGGAAAGATTCATCCCCGCTTGAATTTTGACCTCCTGCGCGCCCAGTTCGATGCGTGCAAAGAGGTTGATATAAACGTTCCCATATATCTTTCGGCAGGTGTGGACAATGTTGCTTCCCACGATAATCCTCAATGGCGGGAAGTCGGTCACGACGGCCGCTACAGCGGCTGGAGACAGAATATTATCCAGGCCGGATTTCACAAGATGTGTTTCAACTCGCCTTATCTTGACTACCTCTGTGAACAAATAAAGGAAACTGTGCGCCTTTTTCCAAAAGCAGACGGGATATTTCTGGACATCATCAGCCAGGGGCAGTGCTGCTGCCGCTGGTGCCTTGAGCTAATGGAAAAGCAGGGACTTGATGCAGTGAAAGAAGATGACCGCATCGCCTGCTCGAGAATTGCTCTCGAGAAATACTACGAACGAACAACCGAGGCAGTCCGCTGTGACAATCCTGACATGCCTGTATTCCATAACAGCGGACATATAAGCCGCGGGAGATATGATATCCTGAAATATTTCAGTCATCTCGAACTTGAATCTCTGCCCACGGGCGGCTGGGGGTACGACCATTTCCCTCTTTCAGCCAAATACTGTAAGAACCTTGACCTCGATTTCTTAGGCATGACCGGCAAATTTCACACAACCTGGGGTGAGTTTGGCGGATATAAACATCCCAACGCATTACGCTATGAGTGTGCGCTCATGACCGCACTGGGAGCCAAGTGCAGTGTGGGAGACCAGCTCCATCCTAATGGCAGGATGGATGAGAGCACCTACGAGATTATTGGTGCGGCATACAGAGAGGTGGAAGAGAAAGAGCCGTGGTGTGATAACGTTGAGAACATTGCTGACGTGGGACTTCTATCAAGCTCCAGCCTGAATCCGAAAGAGCACGGGGGCACTGATGCCGACACCGGCGCCTGCCGGATATTGCTGGAAAGCCATATCCTTTTTGACGTTATTGATGCTGAAATGGACTTCTCGAAATATCGTATGCTTGTTCTACCCGATGATGTCAGCATTAATCAAAACCTGAGAAAAAAACTGGACAGCTGCTTAGCCGGCGGCGGCAGGATTTTCCTGACCGGCAAGAGCGGCCTCAATGCCGCCAAATCCGATTTCCTCTTTGATATTGGAGCGAGGTATGAAGGTGAGAGCGAATTCCAGCCTGATTACGTCCTGCCCCGTCAGGACCTCCAGCCTTCGTTCACATCTTCGCCCATCGTCATGTATATGAGATCCTGCCGTATCAAAGCCACCGGCGGGAAATCGCTGGGACAGGTATATGATCCATACTTCAACCGTACCTTCCGGCATTTTTGTTCTCATCAGCACGCGCCGGCAAAACCCCAGCCCTCGGGCTATGACTGTGGTGTGATAAAGGAAAATATCCTGTATCTGGCACACCCGGTCTTTTCGATTTACCGGGCATTTGGGGCAGTAGTTTACAGGGAATATGCCGCCGCCGCACTGAAATCCTTCCTTGGCAGCGATTTGACATTGCTGACCAATCTGCCCTCTACTGCCGGGGTAACACTCATGGAACAGGAACAGAACCGCCGTTACGTCTTGCACCTTCTCTATGCCAATACCATCAACAGGGGCGGGGAAATGGACACTGCAGGCGGGAACGTAAGCGGAAGGGTAGGCACGGCGGTGGAAGTAATCGAAGATCTCCTGCCGCTTAACAACATCGAAGTAAACCTGAAGACAGAAAAAGAAATAAAGAAAGTAACATTAGAACCGCAGGGAAGGGAAATACCGTTTGAGAAAAAAGACGGAAGAATTTGCCTGAAAATCGATTCCTTTACCTGTCACCAGATGACTGTCCTGCATTACTGATGAAGAATTCGCCAAAAAGGTTGACACATGAAGCAGGCGCATGGTATATTCCTTAACAGTGTGAAACTGTTTATTCTTCGAGTAAGCGAAAGCGCATCGAGAAGATGAGGTCTCAACAAGCTTGAGCAGTAAAGCTTTACACAGTTCACCGAATATTTACCGATAAGGAGTTAATGCCATGAAAAAATGTAATGTGATAGCATTGTTCTTGGTTCTCAGTCTCTGCGTGCCTGCGGCGGCGCAGATTGACGTTGAAGTCGGCGGCGACATGCAGTTGAGGGGCATCTACCGGAGCGATTTCGGATTGACCCCGGACGCGGCGGACAACCAGGACTGGTTCGATTCGTACATCAGGGTATATGTCGAAGGGCATCCGTCCCCGGACGTGAGTGCCATGGTGAGAATCATAGCTGAAAGGGATTGGGGCGCCGAGGGTATTACAACGGTTGACCCGGTTACGGGAGAAACGGAGAGTGAGCATACTACGCAGGTAGACCTCGACCTGGCATACCTGGCGCTGGAAAACGCGTGGGGAAGCCCGGCTACATTTGTCCTTGGCCGACAAAAACTTTCCTACGGTGAAGGTTTTTTAATAGGGAATAACTGTACTTACAGAACAACAACATATGAACAAAGCATGAGGAAAGCGTTTGATGCTCTGAAACTCTCATTCGGTCTCACACCTTTCACCCTTGACTTCTTCACGGCACTCATTGTTGAGCGTTATGACGACAGTGACGTGGAACTGTACGGCGCCAACCTCAAATATGATTACCTGAGCACGGCGGCTATTGACATTGGTGTATTCTACAAAGTGAACAGCGCCCAGGATGCCAAGACCATTGCCTTCAGTGTGAGAGGAGAATCGGAAATCATTGCCATCCCGGGTCTCAAACTGAAAGCTGAAATTGTCCCGCAGATAGGCGATTACAACGCCAACCGGGACCTGAGCGCCCTTGGCGGTTATGCAGGCATCTCATACAATTCTATAGGTCAGGTATGTTTCATTTCCGAACCGTACATCGGGGTAAATTACATATTCATGAGCGGAGAAGAAAATCCCGATGCCTCCTCGGGTGATTATGGACAATTCGACCCGCTGTACGAAGATGAGGTTTACGGCGAAATCAATGAGAGAAACAGCAGTCTCGGGCTCAACACAAATGCCAGGATCCTGAACGTAAAACTTGGAGGCAAATTCACAGATGCCGCATCGGTGGAGTTGAATTATTACGGGCTTAGCAGAAGCGAGCAAGTCTCGGGAAGTGATGAGTTCGGCACAGAGATTGACTTTAAGCTAAACTATGAATACACCGAAGATGTCAGCTTCGCGCTGTTGATAGCCTACTTTGACCCGGAACCGGCAATTGGCACAGAAGCAGCGTTTCAGGTTTCGGGATCGGTAAAGATAGCATTTTAACCGAAAGGAGACAGAAGAATGGTCAAGCTTGTAGAATTTTTGAAGGAACCATTCCAGGATAAACAATGGCCGGCGAAGATTGCAATAGGCGGCGTCGTGTTCTCAGTACCCATCCTTTCCTTCTGCGCAATGGGATACATTCTAAACGCGGCAAGGAACGCGTTGAAGAAAAGAGAGGAGCGTCTTCTGCCCGAGTGGTCAAACTGGGGTAAACTTTTCACGGACGGGATACTGTATTGTGTAATTGGCACGGCGTATATGCTCATTCCGTTTCTTATTTTCATGATTGGCATGGCGATTGGAGGAAGCTGTCCGTTAGGGTGGATATTCGGAGCCTTTGTAACATTCCTTGCGGCTGTTGCCTCGCTGGGAGCAGGCTTCATTCTTCCGATGGCAATCTGCAGTTTTGCGGCTACGGGTGACTTCAAATCTGCTTTTGCATGGAAAACCATGCAGGAGAAGATTAAAAGTACTGCCAAAGACTATGCAGTTACCTACCTTATCGCCCTCGGATTGTTTATGGCGGGTTACATCGTCTCTTTTGTTCTGGGACTGATAATCATCGGCTGGATCCTTATGCCGTTTCTTTTCTTCTATCTGAATCTCGTCATAATGCGCATGTTCACTGAAGTCTATCCTCAGGGTGAAGAAGAAAAAGAAGAAGACACTGCTTGAGTTTTGCTTATTCAGCTATACACGGCGACATAAGTAACTGCGTATCCCTGTCACCCTGAGCGGAGCGAAGGGTCTCTCGTGACATTGAGATTCTTCACTGCGCTCAGAATGACAACATGGACATACGCAAAAGTTAAGGTCGTTGTGCATAATTCCCTCTATCCATTTTAAGATGGCAGAGGGGATTGGATTTTCTCCTTTCCATACTGCCCCTTCAAGGTTATAATTACTCCCGTGAAAACGCCCAGTACCAAGAAGCGGACATATTATCAAATCCTCGGAGTTTCCTCCAACGTCTCCACAGAGGAGATAAAGAAAACTTACATCGAACTTGCCAGAAAATACCACCCTGACAAGAATCCGGACGATAAGCATGCACAGGCAAGGTTTGCCGATATAGCCGAGGCTTATAGAACGCTCTCAAGCTCAGGTTCGCGATACGCATACGACCTGGAACTCGGCATCGAACCGGGCGAAAAAGTCATTCCCGCGTATGAGCGAATCGAACAGGCTTCTCTCACCGGCACTACTGCCGGAGACTACATGGAAAGTATTACAGGCGGCATAGCCCTCCCCGCACTCAGGAAGGTGGATGAAGAAACCTATGAATTCAGAGGTCTCGATAACCCGAAAATCAGGGCAGCGTATGAGAAAGGTGTTTTCTCAATAGGGACGCTGGAGAAGACTGACATGTACCACTACCACGAACTGGGGACGAAATCCTTGCGCGAGAAGAAGTTCGATGAAGCTGTTGCCTGCTGTATTATTGCAGTGAGAATAAATCCCCGCAACATGCATTTCCGGTTCAGTCTCGGATGCTGCTTCGAAGCAAAAGGTTTGCTCAAAGAAGCAATCGAGGAGTATGAACAAACTCTGAGCCTCGGCACAGGCAAAAGCTACACGTGTCTGCCGGTCAGGGAGGCTCTCATCGGCCTGTATCTGAAGTTGAAGCAGTTCCCCGATGTAAAAAGACATTGTAAAGCAGTATGGGAGTTGGGACTTACATCGGCAATTGCCGAAAGAGCCCTCTACTGGGTGCGCCACGCGGAAAGAGGCAAATAGTTGCACTTACTTTTTGTCATTCCCGCGAAAGCGGGAATCCAGAGAACGCCACAGTCGTGCTGGAATCTTAGATTCCCGCTTTCGCGGGAATGACACGCATAAAAAGAAGAAGTTTTTAACATTACCCCACACTTCAACGGGAGAAAAGATAATGAGAATTCTGATTACGGGAGGGGCAGGACTTGTTGGAAGTCACGCAGCGGAATATTTTGCCGCCAGGGGGAATGAAGTAATAGTTCTCGACAATCTCATGCGGTCAAAACTCTTCGGTTACGACAAAGAATCAGTCGAATACAACTGGAAGTACCTGGAAAGCCTCGACAACGTACGGAGAATCAAAGGGGACGTAAGGGAAGAAAACGACCTCAATCAAGCCATTGGCGACGGCGTGGACGCAGTCATACACACGGCAGGACAGCCGGGAGTGCCGCTCTCGGTGCGCATCCCCAAAGAGGATTTCAGCATAAATGCCTTCGGGACACTTAACGTGCTGGAGCATATCAGGCAGAAATGTCCGCAGGCGGTTTTCATCTACACCTCCACCAACAAGGTATACGGAGAAAACGTCGACAAGATCCCGCTTGAAGAAAAAGAAACAAGATACAGCTATGGGAACGGGACTGACGGTATTTCCGAATCTATGCCGATAGACCATACAGGGCACACTCCTTACGGAGTGAGCAAATACGTCGGTGACATCTATGTTCAGGAATACGCTCACATCTACGGTATGAAAACGGCAGTTTTCCGCATGTCGTGCATTTACGGAACAAGACAGTTCGGCTTTGAAGATCAGGGCTGGGTTGCCTGGTTTGTAATTGCCGCCCTTCACGATAAACCAATTACCATATACGGCGACGGGAAACAGGTCCGGGACCTGCTCTGGGTGGATGACCTTGTCAAAGCTTTTGACAAGTTTATCAACAGCAGTCTCACGCATGAAGTTTTCAACATCGGCGGAGGTAACTATAATACCCTGTCTCTCTTGGAATTCCTTGCACTGCTCGAGAAGAAAACGGGAAAGAAGCCGCAGCTCGAATTCAAGGACTGGCGTCCAAGCGACCAGAAGGTTTACATATCCGACGTAAGCAAAGTGAAGAAAATGCTGGACTGGGAACCCGGAGTCAATCCCGAAGAAGGAATACAAAAGCTAATAGATTGGGTGCATAAAAACAGTTTCAAGTTTTGAATTGTGTCATTCCCGCGAAGGCGGGAATCCAGACTGTAACTATGGATTCTGGATTGCCCGGTCAAGCCGGGCAATGACAGAAATTTACGTCACAGAGCATTAGTCTGAGGTCTGAAATAACTGTGAAAGTTCTTCACGTAATAACAAGAATGATACTGGGCGGCGCCCAGGAAAATACACTCGCTACGGTAAGAATTCTTTCCGAAAAAGATGACTATGACGTAACCCTTGTCACAGGTCCTCCCATAGGCCCCGAAGGAAGCCTGATGGCAGAAGCAGAAAAAACAAAAGCAAAGATTATCCTGATACCGGAAATGCGCCGGGAGATAAACCCGGTACTGGATGCTGTAAGTTTTGTGAAATTATATTTCCTTATGCTGAAAGACAAATATGACATTGTCCACACGCACAGCTCCAAAGCAGGAATCCTTGGAAGGATTGCCGCAAAACTGGCGGGAGTAAAAGCGATTGTTCATACTATACACGGACTGCCGTTCCACCCGTACCAGAGCAGGTTTCTCAACCTGACATACACAGCGCTTGAGAAACTCGCCGCTCTTACTACCGACAGGATAATCACCGTGTGTGATGCAATGGGTGAAAAGGCTGTGCGCGCCCGCGTTGCCGGCACGAATAAGTTCGAGACGATATACAGCGGCATGAACCTCCAGCCTTTTCTCCGTACGGGGAACGGCTCCCCGGCTAAAAGAAGAGAGCTGGGCATAGAAGAAAACGAAATCGTCGTCGGGAAAATAGGCAGGCTCTTTCCCCTCAAGGGACACAAGTACCTCATCGAATCAGCACCTGCAGTCGTGAAGGCTTTCCCGAACGTGAGATTTCTTCTCATAGGAGACGGAATTCTGAAGGAAGAGTTGAAGTCCGAAGTAAAACGGCTGGGACTTGAAACGCACTTCATTTTCTCCGGACTTGCGAAGAGAGAAGAGATACCCGAACTCATTTCGGTTATGGACATTCTGGTTCACACTTCAGTCCGGGAGGGACTCGCACGGGTCCTGCCGCAAGCCCTGGCATGCGGCAAACCCGCAATAAGCTTTGACATTGACGGAGCGCGTGAAGTGGTCATACCGGGAAAGACAGGATTTCTTGTTTCCCCGGAAGACACCTCCGCACTTTCCAAAACCATTATAGACGCATTGTCCGACACGGCGAAACTAAAAGAGATGGGACAAACTGGACGCTCGCTTGTCACGCCCGCTTTCAGCGCTGAAACGATGGTGGACAAAATAGATGCCCTGTACAGGCAGCTCTTAAATGACAGCTAGTGTAAACCTTTACTGTTCGAGCTTGTCGAGAAGTAAACTTTGCAACTACATGAATTGTTTTGTTCTGTGCCTAAACCCCGGAGGAGCGTATAATGATTGCAGCGATTAAGAGACTTATAGTTTTTAGTTGTCTTCTTGTGGTTCTCGCTTTTGTCTTCAGGGACGGTTTGCTCTACTACGTATGGAGATGGCATGAGAAGACCGGAGAAGCAAAAAAAGCCCTGAGCGGCTACAGCGAGCTCATCAGGAAGTATCCGGACAGCAGATGGACTAAAAAGGCAAGGGAGGCTGTTGACAGACTGAAAAAGTAATCCCCCGCAGAGATGTCATTCCGCACTTGATGCGGAATCCAGGATTTCAGCACGATTGCGGCGTTTTCTGGATTCCCGTCTTCACGGGAATGACAGGAGGTAGTCGTCCCGAACGCTTTCGGGACTCCTCGCAGTGACACGGGTTATAGTCAAAGCTAATTACGAAACATTACAGTAGTATAAGGAGATACAGAAATGAACGCACTTATTACAGGAGGAGCCGGGTTCATCGGGTCTCATCTGGCAGAGGCTCTCCTCAAGAAAGGAGACCGCGTTACTATTGTTGATGACCTCTCAACGGGACAAAAGGAGAATATCAGCCATATTCGAAGCGACAGCAGATTCTCTCTCGTAGAAGGGACTATTCTTGATGAAAAACTTATGAACGGTCTTATCGGGAACTCCGATGTGATTTATCATCTTGCCGCCGCAGTCGGGGTTAAATTCGTCATTGATAACCCCATAAGGTCAATTGAGACAAACGTCAACGGGACGGATATAGTGGTGAGGGCTGCCAGCAAAAAAAAGAAACTTGTATTTCTTGCCAGCACCTCAGAAATCTACGGTAAGACGGAAAACGGTCTTTTCGAAGAAGACAGTGATAGGGTTGTGGGATCTACAACCATCGGGCGCTGGAGTTACTCCTGCAGTAAAGCGCTGGACGAGTTCCTGTGTCTGGCATACCATAGGGAGAAAGGACTCCCCGTTATTATCGGCAGGCTTTTTAATACCTGCGGCCCGAGGCAGACAGGGAAATACGGAATGGTCATCCCGAGATTCGTGAAACAGGCGCTTTCCAACCAGCCGGTAACCGTCTACGGCGACGGCAGGCAAACGAGGAGTTTCAGCTATGTCGGGGATACCGTCCGGGCAATTATCGGTCTCGTTGAAGAGCCAAAAGCAGCGGGAGAAATATTCAACATAGGAAGTGAGGAAGCAACTACCATAGAAAATCTCGCCGGAAAAGTGCTGAAACTGACAGGCAGCAAGTCGGAGATTGTTCACATCCCTTATGAAAAAGCATACGAAAGAGGATTTGAAGATATGCGGCATCGTGTTCCTGACACAAGCAGGATTCACAATCTGATAGGCTACAAACCGCGTTATAATCTGGACATGATCCTCAAGAAAGTAATAGAGGCAACTACTCAGGTAGGCACAAAGGCACAAAGT
>JAUVJM010000109.1 GCA_030596585.1 bacterium | reverse complement strand
AGCCCGTCGAGTGTGGGTATGCCCACAAGAGGTTTTTTTAGTGCGAGTGCAAGCCCTTTTGCGGCAGCCAGTCCTATACGCACGCCGGTGAAAGAACCCGGGCCGGTTGAAGCGGCTATGGCGGAGATTCTGTCGGGTTCAAGATGGCTCTCGGTTAAAGCCCGTTCTATCATAGGCATAAGATGAGGCCCATGATTCTGTCCACTGTTCAGCGTGTATTCCACCATTGTTTGTGTCTCAGCTACAATAGCTACGCTCAAGACCTTCGTGGCAGTCTCAATCCCGAGGATATAATTTAAATGCATAGGAATTTTCTTTTTACGCAACTTTATTAGCGGGACGGGCATGCCCGTCCCCTACAGAATTATTTGTTTTTGGGCATATGCCTATTTGTTTTTTTCAGATGTAGGGGTCAGGCATGCCTGACCCGTTAACTTAATTCTCCGTTCATTCTCCGAGACAACCTCGATTTCTATCCTAACATGCTCAGGAGGCAGGAGGGTCTCAATCCTGTCTGCCCATTCAACTATCGTTACTCCACTGCCGTAGAAATATTCTTCGAAGCCCAGTTCATATACCTCTTTGATGCTGTTGAGTCTGTAAAGGTCAATATGATATACCCGCAGTCTCCCGCGGTATTCCTTGATAAGCGTAAAGGATGGGCTTGTCAGATAGAGATTGGGGTCCACCCCAAGCCCCAAGCCCAGTCCCTGTGTAAGGCAGGTTTTCCCTGCTCCGAGCTCGCCAATGAGGGCGACCACATCGCCCTCGCGCAGTTTTCTGCCTATCTTCTCCCCTAAAGCCTGAGTCTCTTCAGGACTCCTGGTTATCTGCTCCATTTGTTTTGTTCGTGTCATTCTGAGCACATTCGTTTCACTCAGTATAAACTCCGCGAAGAATCTCCAGAGATTCTTCGTCGCTAACGCTCCTCAGAATGACATTAATCCATGTGTTTGCTGGTGGATTTGGAGAATGGCATTCTAAAATGGTCATACCCCTCACCGCTAAGCGGGGAAATCTTACCATCCGCCTTTTTTATTGAAATGCCCCCATTTCGCTCAACAATTTTGCCGATGCGGGTGAGAGCTGTGCCCGTACCTGCGGGAATTGTCTCGGGCAGTTTCCCGACTTCGGATTCCGGTACTGTGAAAAGCAATTCAAAGTCTTCTCCGCCGCTCAAAGCCAATTTCATCTGCGCACCGGGCGATACCGGAATGTTCTCGGCATACACAATGGCTCCGACGTTACTGCTGACGGTAATTGCCTGCAGGTCTTTTGCCAATCCGTCGCTCAGGTCAATCATGGCGTTTACCCTGCCCGTCTCAAGAATCGCCCGCGCCTCTTTTATTCTCGGCGTGGGAGGAAGATATTCTCCTTTCACCAGCCGTGATGCCGCTCCTCCAAGCCTGCCGGTTACAAAAATCGAATCACCCGTCCTGGCAGAACTTCTCAGGCAGAGGAATTCCGGTTCGACTTCACCGATGATACATACGTCAATTATGAGCCCTGACGGGGAGAGGTTCGTATCTCCTCCGAGAACTTTCACGCCGTATTGTTCTGCCAGGGAAAATATGCCATCGTAGATTTCGTCAACATCTTCTCCTTTCAGATTTTGGGGCAGTCCGAGACTCACAAGACAGAATCTTGGCAGTCCTCCCATTGCCGCAATATCGCTCAGATTCACCGCCAGGGCTTTGTGCCCTATCTGGGTAAAACTCATTTTCCCAATGCTAAAATGGACGTTTTCTATCAGCATATCCGTTGCGAGGAGGGTAAGATTCTTGCCGCCGGACCTGATGACTGCCGCATCATCCCCGATACCCGCGACGACATCAGCGTCTTCTCTCCCGACTTTTTCCTTGATGTGCTGGATAAGTCCAAGCTCACCTATTTTGTTCAAGTTCATCATGCAGTTCCCTCAGTCACTAATGGGGTCAAGTCTTGCATTTGAGCATTTTCGGTCTGTGGTCTGAATTTCCTCAGGCTCTTTTCAAGCGGCGGTAGTGCGATACCTTTCTCGGTTATTATTGCTGTTATGAGGCGTGCGGGGGTTACGTCAAAAGCGGGACAGTAGACTCTTGTTCCGCGGGGGGCAATGCACTTCCCGAATCCGTGAGTCACTTCCTTGCTGTCCCTTTCCTCAATTGGAATCTCCTCCCCGCTCGCGAGTTTCAAGTCAAGCGTTGATGTGGGCGCTGCCACATAGAAAGGAATCTTGTGTGCGCCGGCAAGCAAGGCAAGACCGTAACTGCCTACTTTGTTTGCCGTATCTCCGTTGGAAGCGATCCTGTCGGCTCCTATCAGGACCTTGTTGATTTTGCCCTGTTTCATCACTACCGCCGCGGTATTATCGCATATGAGAGTTACATCAATCTTTGCCCGTTTCAGTTCCCACGTTGTGAGCCTTGCTCCCTGGAGCAGGGGCCTTGTTTCGTCGGCAAAGACACGGACCCTCTTTCCCTGTTCGGCGGCTCTATAGATGATTCCGAGCGCCGTCCCGTAGTCGGCTGTGGCAAGCGCTCCGGCGTTACAGTGCGTGAGGACGGTATCTCCATCTCTCAGCAGACCGGCTCCGAATTGAGCCATCTGTCTGCATGCTTTCCTGTCTTCTTCAAGGATATCCAGTGCGGTCTGAAGGAGAATCTTTTTCAGTTCAGGGACACTTCTCTCACGGTTTGCCAATGCCGTTTCTTTCATTCTGTCGAGCGCCCAGAAAAGGTTTACTGCGGTTGGTCTGGAAGCGGCAATATAATCGGAGACTTCATTGAGTTCTTTTCTGAATTGTTCGAAGTCATCCGCTTTCGAATTCTGTATCCCGAGGACTATACCCAGGGCTCCCGCAATGCCGAGAGCGGGTGCGCCGCGCACCCTGAGTGTCTTTATAGCTTCCCATACGCACCGGACGTCCGTGCAGTAAACGTATTTCAGTTTTGCCGGGAGGGCTGTCTGGTCAATGAGCTTTACCCGCCCGTCATCCCAGCTTATTGTGGAAAAAGAAGGCACAGCCTCTTTTTCACTTTGTGCCTTTGTGCCTTTGTGCCTGTTTTTTATACTTTGTGCCTTTGCCACTTTGTGCCTATCTTTTACTCATATCCAATCGCTCTGCATGCATGCCTGAATTTCCTGTATTTAACCCGGTGGAGCTCCTGTGATTCCGGTTCAATTCGTTTTCCCACACGCACCATTGACTTCGTTGCTTCCGAAAGACTGCGGAAAACTGTTTTTGAGGCTGAGAGTATCGCAGTTCCCATTTCCGGGGAATCCGATTCAGGCTTGATGAGAACCTTCTCGAGGATATTTGCTCTTATCTGCAGCCAGAACTCATCGTCCGAACCTGTCACGAAGATCTGCCCGCCCGCTTCAATGCCGAGTTCTCCCAGGAGCTCGAATATCCACTTTTCAATATACCCGACTCCTTCAAGGTAGCCTGAATACAGGTCGTACTCGTCAGCGGGTTTGCCGATTATGAATCCCTGTGCGTCCGGGTTGACAAACGGGAGTTTTTCACCCTGGTGATTCAGCGGATACACAATCAGACTGCTCGGTGATTTCAGTTTTTCTTTGAGGGGGAAGTTTTCCTCCCGGAATTTCTCCCTCACGGACAATTCTCCAACACAGCTCGTACCTGTCGGAATCCAGAGATTTTCCGGGTGGAGATGTGAATGAATTCTGAGGAGTTTGTCTTTAACCAGTTTAGGAGTTATTCCTCTTACGGAAAGTCTTTCACCGAGATGTGAATTCCAGTCTCCCGCTGATGCCGCTCCCGAGCAGGCAAGGAAAACTATTTCGTCCGTTGTTCCCGCTGTTACCCTGGTGTGTTTGGAAAAGCCAACCTGTTTTGCCACAGACGGCAGAACGGAGCCGATAGGTTCACCCGGTTTGACCACTTCCGGAAGGGTTTCCGGAAATAGCCCAAGCTCGCGCAGGAACGGGGCCCATTTCAGATCGATGAGGTCATAGCCGGAATCGAGAGCGTTTGAAGTGTCAGTCGTGAAAAACTCTCCGCAGAGTTTCCCTGCAATGAAATCCGCGACGTGAATGAATTTCTGCGCCTTTCCAAAAAGCCCGGGCTCCTGTTTTCTCAGCCAGATAACTTTTGTCAGTGAAGATGACTCATCGAACTGATACCCGTGTTTGTGGATTAGCGTTTCGCCTTTCTGGTTGGCGAGTTTTGTTTCTTTTCCCGGGCGGCTGTCTTCAGCCATTATGGCGGGACGCAGTGCCTGCCCGTTTGCATCAACGGGAATCAGCGTGCCTGAAGCGGT
>JAUVJM010000057.1 GCA_030596585.1 bacterium | reverse complement strand
TTCTACTTAGTCTTATAAAGGCATGAAATATAGCAATAAACTCGAGCCTTCCGAGCCACATGCCGAATATTTCGGCTATCTTGCTCGCGAGAGGCATTTCAGGTCTGGTGATGCCCACTGACAATCCGACAGTCCCGATTGCACTCGCAAATTCGAACATCGACTCTTTGAGAGAAAAGCCGTCTGCGAGAAAGATTAGCACACCGATGCTGTAGGTCAGCAGGTATATTCCAATGAAGGCGGCAACAGCCTGTATGTGCCTGTCCTGGATTTCGAGTTTTTCTCCCCGGCGCCATATGGTTCTCTGAATTACAACAGAGGGCGGATAGAACTGCTTTTTTATCCACCACCATACCGATTTCATAATTATACAGATGCGGTAGAGTTTAATCCCGCCGGCTGTGGAGCCGGTTCCTCCTTCAATCAGCATGAGTATTATCAAAATGAATAATGGGAATTCTCCCCATCCGGTGAGTGTTGTGGTGGTATACCCGGTGCCGGAGATTGCCGAAACCACCTGGAAAATACCCTGTCTGAATCTGGCTCCGAGTCCGATGCTGAAGGTTTCCGGCAGAGAGATCGCGACCAGGAACGTCCCGATCAATACCAGCCAGAGCAGAAGCGTGAGTTCGGCATCTCGCAAGCCTTTCTTACCCCGGCTTGAGATGAGTGCGTGATGAGTTGCAAAATTGGTCGTTCCCAGAATCATCAGAAACATGGTTACTATCTCGACAGATGGCTTGTTCCAATAAGCGAGGTTTTCACTGTGGGTAGAGAACCCGCCGGTCGCCAGTCCTGACATGGCATGGCATATGGCGTCAAAGGCACACATGCCCGATAACAGATAAAGTCCAATGCCGAGGATGTGATACGAAACATATATCTTGATAATCATTCGTGCGGTATGCATCACGTGCGGCAGGAGGTGGTCTGTCCGGGCTTCTGCCTCGTAGACTCCGGGGCCCAGGGAGCCGACAATTGCCGAGAGCATGATTACTGCCAGCCCCGCCCCGCCTACGAACTGCATCAGACTCCGCCACAGGAGTAGTGCGTGGGGCAGGCTTTCCGGGTTGACCATGGTAAGACCTGTAGTTGTCCATCCGCTCATCGCTTCGAATATCGCATCTGTGAACGAAAGTGTGTTGGTCAAAACAAAGGGAAGTGAGCCTAGAAAGACCGCTATTACCCATATTAGCGTTACAATGACTGCGGCGTCGGGAGTGGCGAGTGTGGTGCCTTCTTTTGGACGAAAAGCTCTCCAGAGGATAATACCAACGAGTATGCTGACAGATGAGGGGAACACAAAGGCGGGTATGAGTGAAGTCGGCTGCTTGAAGAAGAAAAGAGTGCAGAGGGGTATGAGAAGCAGGAGTCCCAGTCCCACCATCAGGAATCCCGTGTGGCTGACAATGGCGAGATATTTTGTCCTGAACTTGAAAGAGAGTTCTGTAGAATTCATGAAAGCCCTATGCAGAGGAACTGGCTTCACTGATCATGAGGTTTTTGAGCAAAGTCTTGTTCTTCTTGGTCGTCACGGAAAGAATTTTATCCCCGGCTTTGATGGAAGTTAACCCGTGCGGAAATATCACTTCGTTCCCGCGGAATATGCATATCAGCACGCAGTCTTCCGGCAAATCCAGGTCAACAATGTGTTTGTCCCTGGCAGGAGAATCTTCTCCGATTGCTACCTCCACTATGGCTACATTGGCGTCCTTGAAATTAAGAAGTGTCACTATGTTTTTAAGCGATACTTCCTCTTCAACGATTGTGGAGATTATCTCAGTAGTGCTGACAGCTGTGTCCACACCCCCGAGTTGTTCAAATAGCTTTTTGTTCTGGCGGCGTGTAACCCTGGCAATTGTCCGCGGGACGTGGAATCTCTTTGAAGCTAACTGGCAGGCTATTAGATTGTCCTGGTCACGTCCGGTGAGGGCTATGAGAATGTCAGCTTTGTCTAATTCAGCATCCGCGAGAGTTGAGACATTGGTGCCGTCACCCTGAATAACCACTGTGTTGAGCAATTTGACGACGCCGTTACACCGAGCGGGTTCCTTCTCTATTATTGTTACCTGATGTTTGTTCTTAAGTAGAGCTTCGGCAAGAGAATAACCCACTTCGCCGGCGCCGACAATTACTATCTGCATTAGCTTTTCTTCCCGGAGAACAGCCGGTTCAGGCGTTTCATATCTTCGGAGAGAATGCTTCCGACCACAATTGCTCCAGGCACAAGTTTATCCGGAGGACGAAGTTCCGGTTTTCCATTAACGTAGACAAGAGCAGGATTGAATACGCCCGAGCCAATCATTCGCAGGAGCGTATCACAGGTTTTCGGTGTCGGTAACTCGAATTTCACGATTTTCGCCTTGTTGTTTCCTATCCTGTCCAGTATCTCGATCTCCCTGCTCGTCTTGAGCATCTCCGCCAGCTTCTGTGCCGCAAGTGTGGTAGCGGATACTGTTTCGAGGTCGTACTCTTTGTACACGCTGACTCTGTTTGGGTCTTTGATTCTGACTAAAACCCTCTTGACGCTGAACATTTTTTTTGCAATCTGGGCGCTCATCAGATTTGAATTGTCATCGCCGGTAGCGGCAATGAGGGCGTCAGCTTCTTCGATCTTTGCTTCCTGGAGAGCTGCGATATCCGTTCCGTCACCTACGATTACCTGTCCTGTAAATTCAGGGCCGAGTCTGCGCAGTTTGTCCTCGTGAGAGTCAATCACAACAATGTTGTTTCCCTCTCCTGAGAGGGCTGTGGCCAGTGCAGAGCCGACACGTCCGCTGCCAATGATTATCGCATACATAGACATACCTCACTACGCCTTTGCTGTCATTCTGAGGGCGAAGCCCGAAGAATCTCTGATGTTTCTCGCTCTCTTCCCACGCTCACCGCAAAAGAATAGCACAGAGCCCTCAGATTGTCAAATCTTTTGACATTGCGAGGGTGCCGGTGTAATCTGTGGTCATGGAGAAACTCTATCGGGTTTGACGGGAAAGGAGACGGGAAACTATGAACGCAGCTGTTTATGAAGGGATAGAGAGGATTGTTATGAGGGATGTGGAGGAACCTGTCTGCTCTGAAGATAGCATTGTCGTGAGAGTAAAATCCTGTGCTATATGCGGAACGGATGTGAGAACATTCCATCACGGGAAAGGCAATGTTAAGCCCCCTCAGGTCCTGGGACACGAAATTGCAGGCGTTATTGAGGAAGCGGGCAGGAAGGTGACCGGGTTTTCGGAAGGTGACCGGGTTTCGGTAGCGGCTATTGTCTCTTGTGGCAGATGCCGCTACTGCCGGATGGGGAGGGCAAACTTGTGTGAGAGTTTTGCGGCAATCGGCTACGAGTATCCCGGAGGGTTTGCTGAGAAGTTGGGGATTCCAGTTCAGATGCTTAAAGACGGGAGCGTAAACAAAATTGAGGATAATCTGAATTTTGATGAGGCTTCAATTGCGGAACCCTTTGCTTGCGCGATAAACGGGCAGGAGTTGTCAAGAGTGGCTCAAGGGGATAACGTAGTGGTCGTCGGAGCCGGTCCTGTAGGGTGTATGCATCTGGAACTTGCGAGAGCAAGAGGTGCCGGGAAAGTGATAGTTGCAGACTTGATTGAGTCAAGACTTGCAATGGCGCGGGACTTCAACGCAGATGTATGCATAAACCCTGAGAAGGAAAATATGGCTTCGAGAATTCTTTCTGAGACAGATGGCCGTGGCGCGGACGTTGTTATCGTTGCAGCTCCTTCAGGGAAGGTGCAGGAAGAGGCTTTGTCAATGGTGGCTTCATTTGGAAGGATAAACTTCTTCGGAGGTCTTCCGAAAGATAACTCTTACATCAAACTTGACAGCAATGTGATACACTACAAAGAAATTTCTATAAGCGGAACATCGGGTTCTTTACCGAGACATAACCAGTCTGCATTGCGCTTGTTTTCTTCCGGCGAGGTTTCTGCAATGAAATTTATTACTCATACGTTCCCGCTCGAGAAGATTCTCGAGGGTTTCAAGGTTGCTGAATCAGGCGAGGGCTGCAAGGTTGTGATTCATCCATAAAATATAGTGACCAGTGGTCAGTAAGACAAATTCCGGAATACGAGTCATGAGATGCTGTCTTTCTGTGGTTTCTTCTCGAGTTTGAAGAGAAACTCCTCCTTTCCTATTCCCACGGTGTCTCCGTCTTTCAGTACGTACTTGGTAATCATCTGACCGTTGACGAAAGTCCCCATCCTGCTCAACAGGTCATAGAGCACATAACCCCCTTTCTGCGGACGGATCTTTGCATGTTCTCTGGAGGTTGACGGGCGGTTCACAACAAAGAGATTTTCAAATGAACGTCCTATTGTCAATTCCCTGACCGGAGAGATTTCGGACTCTTTCCCCTCCTCGTTATTCCTGGAATGCAGACATACCAATTTTGCCGGCGGCAGGGAGACATCGCCTATTGGGCACTTGGGAATCTTCTTGAATTCTTTTAATCTTCTCCCCATTTCCCTCTCGATTTGCCTTCGCTTTTTCCTGTCATGCGAGACAGTTCTCAGAACTCTCATGATTTCCTGCTTGGCTGATACGTAGTTCATTATGAAGATAACCAGACCTATACACAGGCAGATTCCAGCGCCGACCAGCCTGACTAAGTTGGGACTCTGTATTAGGAGCTTCTCTATTTTACTTGCCGCTTCACAATACTGTGAACTCCACGGCAGGATGAAGAGAACGAGAACCGCGACAGACTTTCTCATTTTGGCAGCCTCCTTACTTTAGGGCGAGCTATATGGTATTATCATCGTTAAGGGTATTCGGAGTCAAGACTTTTGTGACTACTCACGTAGTCAGGCTGAAGCTGTTTAGGCTGAAGACTGTTAGGCTGAAGGGAAAAATGAGGTTGCCGTGTGTTTGCTTCAGCCTACAGCCTATCTACCTGAGTAGTTACAAATTTTTAAGATTTGCTTGACTTCTCGTGCCTTGATAGCATAGACTAATGGCCTAATACGGGGAGGTGAATTGATGTGGAAAAGGTGATACTGGTTCTGGACGATGATGAAAATACGAGACAGACGATTTCGGCTATTTTCAAAGAGAGAGGGTATAAGGTTCTGGCGTTGCCAAATGTGCCTGAGGCAATCAGTGCTGTCAGGAGAGAACATGTTGATCTTGCTCTTGTAGACATAAAAATGCCAATTGTTGATGGGTATGAGTTCTGCGAATTTCTCAGGAAGACAGACAAATATTCGAATATTGCGATTGTGATCGTAACGGGGGAAGAAGAGAGGTATGGAAGGGAAGAGGCGGAGTCTTTGAAGATAGAAGCTTTTATAGACAAACCATTCAAACCCATGGAGCTTGTCGCAAAGGTAGAGAAGATATTGGCAGGAGTGTGAGGATGTCGAAGGTACTTGTGGTTGGCGGGGGCGGACGAGAACACAGTCTTGTCTGGAAATTACATCAGAGTCGCGATGTCGAGAAAATCTATGCGGTTCCGGGTAATGGAGGAATATGTGAAGCCGCCGAATGTCTTGATATTGACCCAATGGATTTCGAAGGTCTTGCAAGTTTGGTGCAGGGGCAGGGAATTGACTTGACAGTGGTAGGGTCTGAGGCTCCCCTTGTTGCAGGAATTGTGGATGAGTTTGAGAAAAAGGGCCTGCGGATATTTGGTCCCGGAAAGGCGGCGGCAAGGCTTGAAGGGAGCAAAGTTTTCTGCAAAGAGCTTTTGTGGAAATACGATATTCCGACAGGAAGGGGAGAAGTATTCGAGGAGAGGCAGGATGCCCTCGATTTCGTGAAGGGGTGTGATTTTCCGTGTGTCGTGAAAGCGGACGGGCTTGCAGCAGGTAAGGGAGTGATTATTTGCAGGTACAGGGAAGAAGCTCGTGAAGCAATCGAGAATATTATGGGCAGGAGGATTTTCGGAGATGCAGGGAGGACAGTCATAATTGAGGAGTTTCTGGAAGGGGAAGAGGTATCTTGCCTTGCTTTCTCTGACGGAGAGGAGGTTGTTCCTCTGTTATCTGCCCAGGACCATAAGGCCATCTTTGATGGTGACAAGGGACCTAACACAGGAGGAATGGGGGCCTATTCGCCGGCGCCGGTAGTTACTGCTGAGATAGAAGCCGAGGTAATGAGAGAGATTATTCTACCTGTCATCAAGGCAATGGCGGAGGAGGGGACCAAATACCGGGGAGTCCTCTATGCAGGTTTAATGATTACAGACAAGGGGCCGAAAGTGCTTGAATTCAATGTGCGATTTGGCGACCCTGAAACGCAGGCAATTATTCCCCTCCTCAAGACGGATTTGCTCCTTCCCCTTAACGCTTGTATCGACGGGACACTCGGGGAGATAAGCCTTGAGTGGAACGAGGGGACTGCGCTGTGTGTTGTTCTTGCTTCCCGGGGCTATCCCGGAAGGTATGAAAGAGGTAAAGAAATAAGAGGACTGGAAGAGTTGTCTTCTGGAAAGGAAGTTTATGTATTCCACGCCGGAACGGTGCGCAGGGATGGGAGCTTGGTTACTAACGGCGGACGGGTGCTCGGCGTAACGGGTATGGGAAATTCGATAAAAGAAGCGATCGATACGACCTACAGAGCTGTCGGAGAAATCCAATTTGACGGAGTCTATTGTAGAAGGGATATCGGGTTCCGCGCACTGAACCGTAACTAAGGGCTTGCGAAAGAATAAGATTGACTTTTGGGGGAGGGGATTGAGGTGAAAAAGACAGTACTGGTTCTGGACGATGATAAAGTTGCAAGGCGAATGGTATCAGCCGTTTTCGAAGAGAGGGGGTATAAAGTTATAGCGTTTTCCAGTGTGGCTGAGGCGATCAGTGCGGTCAGGAGAGAACATGTTGACATTACCCTTGTAGACATAAAAATGCCTATGGTTGACGGATACAAATTCTGTAAGTTTCTTAGGAAAAAGGACGAATATTCGAATATACCAATTGTTGTCGTAACAGGAGAAGAAGAGAGGTACGGCAGGGGAGAAGCCCACGCTCTGAAGGTTGAAGCTTTTATACGCAAGCCATTCAATCCTATGGAGCTTGTCGCAAAGGTAGATGAGATATTGGGAGGAACGTAAGGATGTCGAAAACCGTAAAACCTATCGTTGGGATTGTTATGGGAAGCAAATCAGACCTTCCCACAATGAACGAGGCAGGAGCGATTCTTGATTCGTTTGGCGTCCCGTATGAAATCAGGGTATCTTCAGCGCACCGTTCGCCTGATAAAACCACACAATATGCAAGTGGAGCGAAGAAGAAGGGCTTACAGGTCATAATTGCCGGTGCGGGCGGCGCGGCTCACCTGGCAGGCGCCATTGCGTCTCAGACTGTCCTGCCTGTGATTGCCGTTCCGCTTAAGTCTCCTCTTAATGGCTTGGATTCATTCTATGCAACGTTCCAGATGCCTTCGGGTGTGCCTGTCGCCACCATGGGGATTGGCAAGAGCGGTGCAAAGAATGCCGCATTTCTCGCACTTCAGATACTGGGGACGAGATATCCGGCGATTCAGAAGAAACTGATGCAGCATAAAAAGAAGCAGGCAGTTTAACTGATGAAGACTTCCGTTATTGCCATTGACCCGGATGTGCCGGAGCCGCAGAAGGTAACTCTTGCCGGTTCAGTAATCAGAGAAGGACGTATTGTTGCTTTTCCTACTGATACCGTGTATGGACTCGGAGTTGATATCTTCAATGAAGAAGCTGTAAAGGAAGTGTATCGTGTGAAAAGAAGATCGGTGGACAAACCTACAAGTATAATGATATCGGAGGAAGGATGGCTCCGTGATTTGGTTGCTGAGGTATCTGGACCGGCAAGAGCACTGATGAAAGCTTTCTGGCCTGGCGCTCTAACGATAGTTTTTCCCGTATCCAAATCCGGAAGGATTAGCCGGATGCTTACCGGAAATAGTGATACCATAGGCGTCAGGATTCCCGCAAACGAGATTGCCGTTTCGCTGATAAGGGAGTGTGGTGTCCCGATTACGTGTCCGAGTGCAAATGTATCGGGGCGTCCCGGTTCCTGTTGTGCCGAGGAAGCGCTCAGGGAACTCGGCGGGGAAATTGACCTGATTATTGACGGGGGGGCATCGGACTTCAGTGTTCCCTCAACCGTTGTGGATTTGAGCAAGGGAGACGTGTGCATTCTGCGCGAGGGCAGAATTCCGAAAGAGGCTATAGAAAGAATAGTAGGGGACGGGCATGCCCGTCCCGTTAATAAATTAATGGGTCAGGCATGCCGTGACCCCTACAAAATAATGAGTAAGAAGATAATCCTTTTTGTGTGTACCGGAAACAGCTGCCGGAGTGTCATTGCGGAGGCGCTATTTAAAAAAATGCTGCGAGAGGCTGGGGAATCGCATCCTTCCGGGAAAAATATGCTCTCAAACATAGAAGTGCTTTCTGCAGGTGTGGCACCCTTGCCAGGAATGAACCTGCCTCCTGGAACGTCAAAAGTCCTGCAGGAAGAAGGGATAGACGTTTCCGGTCACAGAGCGACTTCTCTTACACGCGAACTGGCAAAAAGAAGTTCCC
>JAUVJM010000064.1 GCA_030596585.1 bacterium | reverse complement strand
CTACAGCCGCGATGACAGCTTCGGGTCTCGGCGGACAACCCGGTATGTAAGCATCCACGGGAACTATTTTGTCCACAGGACCTGCAAAATTGTAGGAGTCGGCAAATATGCCGCCGGAACAGGCGCACCCCCCGAGGGCAATCACAATGATAGGTTTAGGCGCCTGCTCGTAAATCCTTTTCAGCAGCGGGGCAGTCTGTCTGGTCACCATGCCGGTAACCATCATCACGTCGGCGTGCCGTATACTTCCCACGAGTTTAATCCCAAACCTCTCCAAATCAAACCTCGGTGTAAGACAATCCAGAAGTTCGATATCGCAATTGTTACAGGACCCAGCGCTAAAATGGAACAACCACAAAGATTTTTTTAATGCTTTAAGTTTTAGATTCATCACAATCCAATAACTGCCAATGCCATCGCTATTACCGCCAGAATCGTTACCGGTCCCCAGAAAAACTTGACCGCCTGGTCAATCCTCACCCTCGAATTCGTGTTGCGGATCAGGATGATGATTACCAGAAGCAGAACGTATTTCAGTATGCCCCACAGAGCGTGCCAGGAGCTCCAAGCAATCCCGCCCATAAAGAGCACCACAAGAAGCATGGGCACAACGAACAGCATCATCCAGCGCCCCAGCTTATGGACTGCCAGCGCTGCTCCGGAATACTCGATAAAGGGCCCCCCAACGATTTCCGTCTCTGCCTCTGCCATATCAAACGGGACAAGTCCCAGCTTTGCCTGCATACATATCACTGCAACAGCAAACGCAATAAAACCCGACAAGGAACCCAGAATCATACCATTATTCCACTGCCAGAACAATAGCTCTCCAAGCCTTATTGAACCGCCGGATTTTATCACAGGAACAAAGATTGCTAAAATAAACGGAAGTTCATACGCCAGAATCAGCTTCATTTCCCTGCTGGCGCCAAGGGAAGCCAGAGGATTCCCCGAAGATGACCCGCCGACAATCAGGGCAATTGACGGAATTGTCAGAAGATAGACTACCACAATCAAATCGCCGATGAAGGTCGTCTCCGGACTTACGATAACCCGCCACAAAAGCGTAGAAACAAGAATCACGGACGACATCGCAACGAGAGGGCTGATAAGAAAGGGCAGCCTTGCTCCTTTCTCCGGGACAATCGTCTCCCTGCCCGTGAGTTTCACCAGGTCATAAAAGGGCTGAAGCAGGGGCGGCCCGACCCGCCATTGGATCCTGGCACTGACTTTCCTGTCAATCCAGGATACAAGACACCCTGCAACGGCAGTGAACAAAAATCCGGGAAAAACCACAAAATTAAATAGTATGTTCATAGCGTTATTTCATAACCGTTCACGGTTGCTAATTATTGTTCGAGCTTGTCGAGAACCTATCTTCTCGATGCGCTTTCGCTTACTCGAAGAATAAACGGAGTTCACTCTTTAACCGTTAACACTGAACCGTGAGCATTTACGTTATTTCTTCCACGGGACTGCATGAACCACAAGTTTATCCCCTACGGTATGTATATCCTTCTCTTCCGATTCCTCAACTTCGATATATTTAATCGCGCCTTCAGGACACGTCCTGACGCACAGCGGCTCTTCACCGTCTGCCAATCTTCCCGAACAGTAATCGCATTGCGAAGTGATATACGGAACAGTCTCGGAAGAAATCACGCCGAAAGGACACGCAATAGCGCAGGTATTGCATCCAATACAGCGCATACTGTACCTGCGCACAGTGCCGTCCGGCTGTCTCTCAAGCGCTTCTTTCGGACACCCGGCTATGCACGGCGCATCCTCACACTTCCGGCAGACTTCCATCCTCGCCGCCAGTTCGAGCAAATTGATAACCCCGTTATTCACGGGATGATAAAAATAACTGCACTCAGCAGTGCATTTCTTGCACTTGCGGCAAATCTCTAAATCAATGAACAACCTCTTCATTACTAATTCCTTTTATGCACAGCGACATTAATTTCTGCGTATGCCTATTCTGTCATTCTGAGCCCCGAAATCACTCGGGGCTCAGGGTGACAGAGATGCGCAGTTACTTATGTCGCTGTGTATATATCAGTCCCATATCTCCGGAATATCCTTTATCATATCATAAGTAAAGACAGGACCGTCTTTGCAAACAAAGAATCTTCCAAGAGCGCAGTGTCCGCATTTACCCACACCGCAGGACATATTCTTTTCCATGGAGAGATAGATGTTCTCAGGTTTGTGCCCGAGTTCAATTAGCTTAAAAGTGCCAAATTTCATCATTATCGGCGGGCCGCACACAACCGCCACAGAGTTCTCCAGATCCACTTCGAATTTATCCAGAAGCACCGTCACCACACCCTCAGTCTCTTTCCAGCCTTTGTCTGCCTTGTCCACGGTCCGGTACACTTCCAGTTTCTTGTTTTTCATCCACTTCCGAAACTCGCTCTTATAGACAATGTCTTCAGGAGTCTTCACCCCGTAACAAAGAATAATCCGCTTGAACTTGTCTGCTTCTCCCAACAAACCCAGAAGAAACGAACGCAGAGGCGCCATCCCTACCCCGCCGCCCAGTATAAGAACTTCTTTCCCATACATCTTATCCAGCGGATAACCTTTCCCGTAAGGACCGCGGATGCCCACCACTTCTTTCTTTTTCATCTGATGAAGCTCAGAGGTTACCCCCCCTACTTTCATAATGGTCACATCAACTTTATCTTTCTCATGCGGAGACGAAGAAGGCGTAAACGGCGCCTCCCCAACCCCGGGAACCGTCAATTCGAGAAACTGTCCCGTGGCAAAGGAAAACCCCTCTTCAGGCTTGAGAACGAATGTCTTTATGTTCGACGTCTCTTCGATTACTTCTTCTATCTGCGCCTTGACCGGTAAGTAAGGGTTCATTGCATTATTCCGTTATCGCGTCGGCTGCAACGCCGACAAAACTTCCCTTATGTCAATCTTCCCCTGACACGCATCAACACACCTGCCGCAGCCAGTGCAGGCAAGAATGTTGAAACTCGAGGGCTTATACTCAAACTTACAATAGTAACGGTTCTTCAGTCTATCCGCCAGCTTCTTCCGCGGATTAGCTCCACCAGCCACCCGCGTATAACCGGTGGACTGACAGGAATCCCAATAGCGGAGTTTTTTAAACTCCACCGAGGAGAGCTTTGAACCTGGAGTTGAAAGGTCTGTTAGTAAGAAGCAGTGACAGGAAGGGCAAATATTGGTGCAGGCACAGCACCCCACGCAGGTCTCCGCAAACTTTTGCCATACCGGAGACTCGTAGTGTCCTTTAACTACATCAGCGATATTTTCGCCGAAACTGAACTCTTTATTTGTCTCTTTTAGCTTCTCAACCGACTGTTTCCTGTCAGCATCGCGAATTCTCAAACGGGCTTCTTCTGCAGGCTGGCGGGAAACATTGTGCTTCTCGAGCATCTCCTTCCCCTTCTCCGAACCTACATCAACCAGCACTCCATCACCAATAAAGGAAAGATTCAGGTCAAACCCGCTTTCGGCAAATGGGCTCCCTCCCAAAAGATTGCAGAAGCAAGTCTCTCCGGGCTGAGGACAATCACTGCTTATGAGAATCGTATTCTCTCTCCACGTCTTATAGAAGGGGTCCACAAGATCCCCGCCCAGGAATATTTCATCAAGCGCCACGAGCGCCTTCAGATCACATGCTTTAACTCCAAGGATAACCTTTTTCTTTTGCGGGAGAGATTCTTCCTGACTGACTGTCTCTTGAGGAGGATAGATGAAAAACTTGGCGGATTGGGCAAGACGCACTCCTGGATACACAATCCTCTCAAGGTTTTCCAGGGTAATACTCCGGTACTCAAACCCGCCGGGTTCCTCAAGAGGAGCAACCAGCTCATACTCCCGGAGAAGACTTTCCAGAAACTTCTGCCAGTTTTCTTTTTCTATATAGTATATGTCTTTTATAACCATACTGTCATTCCCGCCCCGCATCAAGTACAGGGTAAACTCCGGCGGGAATCCAGAGTATAACTGCTGATCCTGGATTCCGTCCCCCAACTTGATTGGGGGATCAAGTCGGGGAATGACAAGAACTTATTTTACAGTACACTTAGTGAAAACATTCACTGTGAAAAATATCACATACGGAATTATAAAAAACTCTCCGGAACATGTCAACAAAAATCGTAACTACTCAGTAATGCCTCAGTCTCGGGTGGGGGAATACTCTTGATCCCCCCTTAATAAGGGGGGTAGGGGGGATCGCAATAGCAGATGCAATGTTGTCCCCACCTGTAACTGAGGGACTACGAAAATCAAACCTTTTTTCTTGACTCCTCAGAAGCAGATTTGTATACTGTCCTCGTCTTGAGCTTGTGCCTGGGATAGTTGTTTTATAGGAGACCCTTATATAATAGGGCCGATAGATAGTAAGTGGTATATGTTTTACTATGGTTGTGACGGTAAAAAAGCATATGAGGGAGTAGCTGTTTCAGAAAACCTGTATCACTGGGAAAAACATAGAGAAAATCCTCTTATTGCACATGGTAAAGAAGGGGAGTTTGAAAGAAGAAAGATAAGTAAACAAAAAGTACCCGATTTTAAATAGTCCATTGAATTAAATTTTGACTTATTTAAGACTGAACAAATGTTTTTTCTAAAATCAAGATAAAAGAAAGGATGAGTTGATGCAAAATATAATACCGTGCTGTCCTAAATGGCAAGGCACAATAACAGACAGGAAAAGATTTAATAATCAGATGCATTATAAACCAGTAGACCGTTGTTTTAATATGGAATTTGGCTACTGGCAAGAGAATTTCGAGCAGTGGCCGTTGTTTAAAGAGAATAATATTACCAATAACCAGGAAGCTGATATATTCTTCAACTTTGATATTCTCAGGGTTATAGAAGGTAATGTCTGGATTAATCCGGGTTTTGAAAAAAAGATAATTAGTGAAACTGCAGATAAAAAAATTATTATGAATAGTGATGGCTTGCTGGCGGAAGTATCTAAAGACGGGCACAGCTCAATACCGCATTATACCAAAGCCTCTATTGTAACACCTGATGACTGGAAAAAATGTAAGACCGAAAGATTCCGCAGAGATGATCCTGAGCGTAAGGTTGATATTGAAGCTCTTAAAAAAGAACATCCTCTGGATCGTGATTACCCTCTGGGTATAGATTGTGGGTCTATGATTGGCAAGATCCGTGATATGCTCACCTTTGAAGGCCTGGCTTATGCTTGTTTTGATTATCCTGATATGGTTGAGGATATGGTAGAGACCTGTTGTGTGCTAGCAGAAGATTTTCTGGACCAGGTCTTGCCCCATTTTGAATTTGATTTTGCTTCAGGTTGGGAGGATATCTGTTTTAAGAACGGGCCTATTGTCTCACCTGATTTTTTTAATAAGATAGTTGTGCCCAGATATGAACGTATCGGTAGGAAGTTACATAAGGCAGGTATAGATATCTGGTATACAGACTGCGACGGTGATGTAAGACCTATTTTAGCCGGGTTCCTCAAAGCAGGTATAAACTGCCTTTTCCCTTATGAAGTAAATTGTTGTGTTCATCCAGCTGAATTACTTAAAGAATATGGTAAAGACTTAAGGATTATGGGTGGTATAGATAAACTGGAGTTAAGGAAAGGCAAAGAAGCAATTAAGGCCTATCTGGAATCAGTAGCGTCCTTGGTTGAACGTGGCGGATATATCCCGTTCTGTGATCACCGCTGTCCTCCTGACGTAAATCCTGATGATTATATTTATTATCTTGATCTTAAGAAAAAAATGTTTGGTATAAGGTGAGGTTAATTTTGCAAAAATTCTGATTTCATAACCCGCTGATACAAATATAGTTAAATGGTATAAGCTTTTCTAATTTTTAGTTAACTACCGATGTTTGAAATTTGGATCTACTTAAAGTTAAACAAACATTCCTTTCAAAGTCAAGAAGAAGTTAAGATAAAAAGTAATCCCTCAGTCTTGGGTGGATTATTGTTGGAGCGGGCGATGAGGATCGAACTCACATGAGCAGCTTGGAAGGCTGCCGTTCTACCATTGAACTACGCCCGCTTAATCTCTCCCCCTGCCATTTTCCCTGTTGCCAGACACGACAACCTTTCCAGCTCAACAGTGAAATCGATATTCACAAGATTCACCGCGCCAGGCACCCTCACCTTTACGGGGGCGAAATTCAGAATTGCCTTTATTCCCGCTCCCACTGCCGTATCCACGACCCCTTGAGCCGCATCAGCGGGAACGGCAACAATAACCATTTCAATCTTCTTCTTCCTGACTTCCCGCTCTAACCAGTCAATGCCCCGTATTTCTATTCCTGCTTTGCTCTTCCCAATCTTCCCCGGATCATTGTCAAAAATGGCAGTAATTTCAAACCCCTGTCTTTCAAACCCCTTATACCTAAACAGGGCACTTCCGAGATTCCCCAGACCAATCAAAGCTATATTCCACTTTCTATTGGTTCCGAGAATCCCAGATATCCTTTCTTTCAATTCCGCTACCGGATAACCTTTGCCGGGAACACCAAACCGGCCGAAATAGCTCAAATCCCTGCGGACGAGTGCGTCACCCAATCCTGTTAGCCTTGCCAGCTCCTGCGAGGAAATAAACACCAACTCGCCGGATTCAACCAGTGCCCTGCTATAGTAAGACAGACGGTGAATAGTGGTTATAGAAATGCCGGTTTTTTTGCTTTCCAATTTTTTCTACTCCGGGTTTCCTGGAATAGTCCGCCGATAATCTCTCACAAGAACTTTATTCTTCTTTAACATTTCCTCCTTCCCGATTTTTTTGAGTCTTTTGTAAATCAACTCCCACCCGCAATCCATCTCAGGACTAACCTCGCATTTACCGTTCTTTGCTCCACCGCAGGGACCGTTCAGCAAACCTTTCGAACAAGCTGTAAGCGGGCATATCCCGCCTGTATAATTGAGATAACATTCTCCGCACTGCTGACAGTCAAAATTCTGTGTTGACAACCCCTGGAACCCGTTCAGATAACAAGTATCGCACCCCGCCAGAACTCTCTTTCTCTCACAGAGCTTCGCTATAACCTGGACACCAACCCCGCAGGAGAAAACAATCACGCACCCTGCCCTCTCAATTTCTGAGCTATACTTTTCTACGTAAACTTTGCTGAATTCCTCCCTGCACAAATAGTCAAGACGTACAATGCCGGATATCCTGTCCTTGTTATCCTCTATTAATTTATCTATATCTTCCTCTGCGGAATAGACTTCCTCGCAACCGGAACATCTAAAAATAAATGGCTGCAGGTCAAAAAAGGAAATTATCTCTTCTTTATCCTTTAGCTTTGTTATAAGCATATCTTTTCGCCTTCTTAATAAAACTCAAAAGGTCTATTTTTGAAGAGCAGACGTACTCACAGCAGCCGCATTCAATGCAATTTTCAACATTATATTTAAGAGCTTCCTCCCACTTCCCTTTCTTCCCATAATAAGCATAATACAGGGGATAGAGTTCCATCGGGCATACTTCGACACAACGGCCGCATTTGATACATTCCCTCTCCTCTGAAATTTCCACAGGGTGTTTTCTTAAAATGGTGAAGCCTGTTGTCCCTTTGGTAACACCGGAAGCTAAATCTATCTGCGAAATGCCCATCATCGGACCACCCATCTTTAGCTGATATTCCTCAAAGAGTTTTTCTCTGCTCCCGTCAAAGCAAAAATTCGTAATATCTTCAAGAGGCGTACCTATCTTAATGAGAAAATTCCCCTTCCTTCTCAATCCTTCGCCTGAAATAGTGATAACTCTTTCAACTAAAGGCAATCCCTCGAAAATGGCTTGATAAATCGCAAAAATTGTGCTCACATTCAAAACTACAACCCCTACGTCAAAAGGAAACCCACCTTCAGGAACCTGGCGGTCCAGCAATTTCTTTACCAGCATTTTTTCTGCGCCCTGAGGATATTTAGTTTTTAAAGATGCAACCGTCAGGCCAACCCCCTTCAGATCCTCGACTGCCTCAGGTTTATTTTCTTCAACTCCAATAATAACGTTTT